>CAVIPD010000046.1:0-12949 GCA_963644775.1 bacterium
GGTTTAGTTGGCTTAATTTATCTAATTACTATTCCAAATCTTGTTGCATTGTTATTCTTAATTCCAATCGCATTTGTTGGAATTATTTATCGCTTTTTTAGAAACAAAAAACACACCGGAAAAATTATTGTTTATGGAGTTTTAACTATTGCCGCTTTAGCATTTATATTTCTTGTATTTGCATTAATTAATGCAAGTGGAAATAATGGATTGTCTAATTTTATTGTAAATAATCGTATCTTAAATCGTCTTTTTAACAACAATGGTTGGATGGAAGATATCAATGTTGTTTTAAACGCATTAGCAAAAAGTGCAAGTCAATTATTTTTTGGTTTAAACAATACTTATTCTAATGAAGAAGCTATTAAATTAAATACAAAAATGTTTGAAATTGAACTATTAAAAGAGGGCGGTTTATTTGCCTTATTATTCTTACTAGCATTTATAGTTGTCACTATATTTGTTATCAGCAAATATCTAAAAAGAAGTAATGATAGCGATGCATTCAAAATAACAGCTATTGCTGTCTTAGTTTCTTTCTTCATCTATTCCTCATTTAATTATGATTGTTTATCGATTATACATGAACAAAACAATTACATCGCTTTCTTTAGAAGCCCAATTACATTGGTTATGCTTACATTACTTGGTTATATTTATACCCCATTATTCTTAAAAGATAACGAAGAATACGGCAAAGATACAGTTGTGATCGCTAAAGAAAAACCTGTTAAGGAATATAAAAGTGATTATGATTTTGGAGAGGATGATTTATGAAAAATAGAGTGTTATTAACATTAATCATTACTTCGTTCACGCTTGTTTCATGCAATAAAACAAACGAACTTTACCCTGGAAATGCCTATGATACAGGCGCTTTTGAAACAAACTACTATTTAGAGCATAATAATGTTGATAAAATCAACATCTCTAAAACAAGTGAATATGACGCGAGCAGTTATACATTCATTTCAAATCCTACTTTTGGTGGTGCACTTGATGGACTAGCGGAAATTGATCAAACATACGAATCTCCTATTGGAGAAAAGAAATTCCTTGAATGGAATATTGATACTCCAATTGATGATTATGGAACCGGATATGGTCCAACAGAAAATCTTTCATCAATTGATAGCTCTTTTAAAGATGGATTCTTATCAAGACTATATGATGGACGTGTTAGATGCGATGGTTATTATGCGAAAAGTCGTGTTCAACTTAATAAAACGGGATATTCAACATTCTTTCCAAAAGAAATGGTTGGATCCAAATATTTTGCAGTTGCTTTAAGAGGGCAAACTTCTTGTGATGGCTACGAATACTCACACGCGATAGTGGATTTCAAACTAACATTTTTTAAACACATCCAAAATTCAAATGACTATGAATCTATTGTTATTTCAATGAATGACAGAATTATTCCTACAAACACTCACGGAATTACATCGTTGATGTGCTTCTATTTTATTGATGTGTTTGGACTTAATTATCTAAATGATTTATCGGGCGTTGTCGCAATGAGTTTTACATATTCACTTGATAAGGTTGTTTCAACTGATTCTAACGATTATGAAAAATATGGCATTCCAACCGATGATAAAGATGATTCGGAACATCCACATTTTTGTATCATGCTATATGAAATGATGCTACCAAAATCATCTTGGAGATAAACATTAGATTAAAAAGAAAAGGCTTTAGCCTTTTTATTTTTGAATATATTTAGATATATCAAGCCATTTACCCATTTCAAAGTCACACTTATCATCATCTAATATCAAAGTTCCTTTAGCAGGGGTAAATGTCATTTCTGAGAAATATATTTTTCCGTTTATGCTATATAAATCAACTCTAACAAATGGAAATTTACTTGCGAGAGTTTCAGCAAGTTTTACCATCTCATCAAAATTAACTGGTTTATTCAATTTATAATCTGTCTTTTTCCAACCATTAAATTGTGATCCATCAAACGGGGTCCAATCAATGTAGTAGTTATTGTAACGAATGTCTTTTTTTCTGCCACTTACAACATACAGTGATTTAGCTTTTCCATTAAAAACATGAATTTTATATTCAAGTGGAAGATTTTCTAATTCACCAATATATTTTTCAACAATAATTCTTGGTTTTATTGGTGAATAATGCATCTCCATTGTTTTCTTTCCATAATTGGTTTTTAGCCATTTATCAAATTTTCGTTTTGATTCGATTTTATCGAATTTATGTTTGTCTAATACTATTTGATTAAAAGCACACGCGTGAGTGCATTTCATCACAAATTGATTTGGTAATTTTTCAAAGTCTATCTCGTCAAAAGAATCATAGATTCCATAAATAGGAATAAGATATTTTTCTAGATTTAATTCTTTAATATATTCTCTTACTCCATCACGTGATGCACATTTGCTCACTAAAGAATTTTTTGGATAAACAAAAAGTCTTAGATATTGTAATTTTTCTGTATATCTAGTTGGATTATCTAAATTGAGCTTGTGATGAGTTATATATTTATATTGATACTTAACATAACCGACAGGAGTAATCTTTTTAACAATATTTCTAAAAGGAACGACTAACGCTCTTTTAAACTTGTTTTCTTTTAGATTTTTGTTTGCCATAAACATAAGTATATGTTAGGTTTCTATTTAATTCAAACTATGATTAATGTATTATTTTTAAGTATGAAACAAGCATTTACTCGTTGGTACAACTATGTTATAGCAATCATCTTGGCAGGAATTGTTGCCTGTATTGGTATAATCCCTTATTTTGTAAACAACGATTCTAGCAAATGGCCAGTTGAATTTATTAGTTATGTTTTCTTATTTTCCGGTGTTGTTATATTCGGTATTGGATTTATAATCCAAGATATATATAGAGCAAGAATTCGTCATAAAACAAAAAATTGGAATAATCCACTCGAAGAAGCCAATTTAAATACTGCATGGGCTATCTTCACTCCAATGCTTGTTGCAGGCTTATTGTGCCTATTGATTGGAGCGGTTTGTTCTATCTTCTTACACACTCCAACAGTTTAATTTATTAAGCCACTGAAAAGTGGTTTTTTTATTTTTTGTTTGCTATAGCAAGTGTTAAATGTTATATTTACTAACGCAATCTTTAGATTGAAAGGAAATGTTAAATATGGCAAATAAAAAGCACATAGGTTTCCCACTTCTAATGCTCGGAGCGTTAGTCCTTACAAGCTGCGGCGGAAGCGGATATAGAACCTACCCGGTTACTGGTCCTTACTTGACAGGCAAAACTGCTAAAAACGTTTATAATGCCTATCTCTCTAGTGCACCAAGTACATTAAATCCAACATTATCACAAAATGCTGAAAACGTTTCTCACTTGGCTAATTTAGTTGGCACATTAGTAATGAATGATAACTACGGCATTCTTCGTAAAGAACTTGCTGAAAAAGTAACTCATTCAAGTGATAACAAAGTTTTCACATTTAAAATCCGTGAAGATGTCCCATGGGTAAAAGCTGATGGAAGTATTTATAAATACAAAGACAAAGAACAATACGTCAAAGCAGAAGATTTCGTTACAACTGCAAAAGAAGTGTTGAATTATTCTAATCAATCAGAAATTTATTACATGTACACATTATTTATAAATAATGCTTGGGAATATTATTGTTACAAGATGATGGAAAAATTCATCCAAGATCAAAAACCTGGTTATACCGACTTAAGAAATGATAGGGCTAAACAGGCTGCAAAACTAATTGAACTTGTCAAAGAATATAGTGGTCATGAACCGGATGAAGACATCACTGCAAGTGATATCACTAAAATTGCTAACTTCGAACGTGTTGGTGTTAAAGTCAATGAAAACGGAGAACTTGTCTACACATTAAGAACAAGTGCTCAATTCTTCCCAACAATGCTCACATATACACCATTCATGCCTACTAACGCATACTTTTATCAACAAGCAGGCAAATCAGAAGGCTATGGCACAACAATGGATAAAATGATCTACTGTGGACCATATCGTTTACAAGAATTTAAATCAAATTCCGTTAAATACGCGAAGAACGATAAATACTTCAGAGCCGATAGCGTGCATATTGATAAAGTTAACTATACAGTTGTCGATGCATCAACAAGTTATAAAGAAATGCGTGAAGCCTTTGATCGTAAGGAAGTAGACGGCTTCTCGCTCAATCAAAAAGATGAAACAGGTTGGAAGATGTATATCACTGGTGATGATGGAACAGGAACAATCGAAAGTCCTGCTAGTGACAAAGTCAACTCACGTGAACTTGATGATATTGACTATACATATCACTTCAATTTGAATATTAATCGTTCTACTGAAAAAATCTCCTGGACAAACGCCACATATTGGGGCGACGAACTTAAAGACAAATTCGTAACTGATGAAGCTAAAGCTGGTGTCATCGAAAACACAAATAACGCTTTAAAGATTAAAGAAGTTCGTAAACTTGTTCTCAATGCATTAAGCTTCGATATTTATAATGAACAATTCTATGTCGATGATAAGAATCAATATCAAATGAACACATTCACTCCACGTGGATATGTCTACGATGAATATGGTAAAGACTATATTGATTACTACTATGAAACATATGCATCGAAAAAGGGACTTGCCGGTGGCATAAATGAAGCTAAAGCTTTAGTTGGGCCTCAACAAACATCAGGTGTTGAATTTCTTGAACCAAGTGATTCAACAGCAGAGACTCTTGCTAAATATCCTTGGCTCTCACTTAAAACACTAAGAGATGACGCTATCTCAGCAGCACAGCAATATAAAGATAGTAACGGAAATTCTCTTTCATTCCCAATCATTATTGATTACATGGGTGCAGGTGGCATTTCGGCTGATAGTCTTGCTAATGAACAACAATTAATTCAATCATGGAACGAAAGAGCAAACTGTTGCACAATCAACCCAAACCATGTTAGTGACACATTACCATTATGTTCCGGCTCATCGTTAGGTGACGATCATTATCCATACTTCGAAATGGTTCATGATAAGATTTCTAACTCATCAACATGGGAATCAGCATCAAATAATGGTTATTACACAGTCGGTTCATGGGGTTGGATGGGCGACTATGCTGATCCACTTACCTATCTTCATTGCTATGTCACTATGGGTGAAATGAGCAAGATGAGTGGTAATACTGAAGAATTTGATAACTACAGTTTAGTTGATGGAGTATTAACAAAATCAAGCAAGCACATGCTTAAAGATTATAATGATCTTGTTGAACAAGCTTCGCTTATTACTACATCAAACCATGAAAGATATGCTAAGTTCGCTGAAGCTGAGTATATGCTATTAAATGAGTTATATCTCATTAAGCCTACATACATGTCAACTCAAGGTTGGACAGCAAGCGTTTCAAGAGCTGCTGGATATGAAAATCCAAGCGCACATTATGGTCTTGCTGACCACTCATTACTTGGAATTTGGGTTCTTGAAGATGTTCCTACTGGAAAAGAACGTCAAGATTGCCGTGAACTTCAAGCAACTAAGAAAGCTGATGAACTCGCTAAATATAACGGCAATACAATCATCGCTATTTACGAAGATTAATTAAATATTTGTCTATCATTGGACCGGAAAAACCGGTCCTTTGATGGCTAAAAGAAAGGATAAATATGGCCACATATATTATTGGATATACAATCATCGCACTCGTCGCGATTTTTGTCATATTCGTTGAACTTGTTGGTCACAAAATTATCTGCAAAAATTCACCAAGAATACAAAACATTTTCGGTCATCCACTATTAATGTATTCATTAAGACGTATCGGTAGTGCAATTATCTCAATACTGCTTGCTATTACCGCTACGTTCTTTTTAATTCGTTTTAAAGTTGAAGCCGGAAATGGACAAGAATTCTGTCAACAAGTTATTAAGAACTGGTCAAAGATGAATGACGCAATTCGTCAAGCACAATGCGTTTCTATCAAAGCTGACTTAGGTATTACTAATAACTGGTTTGTTGATTTATTCACATACTTCTTTAATATTCTTCCATTTCCTAAGACAGTTTGTCTTTCTGAATACGGAACCGAAGTTGTTGACGGAACAATCAATTACATTATTACTACAAGCAACTGTCGTACAACAGTTATGAACTTAGGAAGAATTTTCTTCATTGAAGGCGATGTTGGTAAATACGTTACAGATGTTATCTTTGAAAGAATGGGAGTATCTTTCCAAGTTGGCATAATTGCTTGTGCAGTTGAAGTTATTTTAGGTTATCCTGCAGGTATTTTGATGGCTAAACACAAAGATGGTGTTTTTGATAAAATAGGTAAAACCTATATTATCTCTATTGACGCTATCCCTGGTGTTGCATATTACTACATTTGGATGGTTATTTTATGCACACTTATTGGATTACCTAGAACATACGAAGAAGGAAACTTCTTATCTTTACTTGCTCCTGCTTTAACAATGGGCTTTACTGGCATGGCTGGTATTTCGCTTTGGGTTAGACGCTTCATGCTTGATGAATTTAACTCAGACTATGTCAAATTTGCTCGTGCTAAAGGTTTATCGGAAAATCGCATTCTTTATACACATGTTTTAAGAAATGCAATTGTTCCACTCGTCCGTTCCATTCCAGCTGCTGTTCTTGGGGCGCTTCTTGGAACATTCTACTTAGAAAAAATTTACGGAATTAATGGTATTGGTGGCTTATTAGTTGTCGCTCATGGTAAGAGTGACTTCTATGCTTTACAAGGCATTATTATTGTTTCCGCATTAATTTCAATTGTCAGCTATCTACTTGGTGACATTGTAACCGCAATTGTCGATCCACGTGTTAGCTTCTCGGATGAATGATAGGAGGGAGGACTATGGTACATAATAACATTAGAGATATTGACTCAGTCACTTACCATAACGTGGAAGATCTTTTCACTGTTATTGGACCAAGTGAAGAAAATATCGAAAAGCTATCTTCTGCTCCTTATTCATATTGGAGAGAAACAATTAAACAAATTTTCAAAAAGCCATTAGCAATTATTTGCTTGGTGGTTTTATTCATCCTTGTATTCTTTACGATATTTGGACCAATGATGAGCTATCACGAATATTATGGCGTTAATATTGAAAAATTTGAACCTAACCTTTGGTGGAACTCCACAAACTGGTTTGGAACAGGTGGCTCAACTTTAAAAGAATTCGCTAAACTTGATTTATGGACATGCGTATGGGTAGGTACAAGATTGTCGCTTTTACTTGCGACAGTTGTTGCTCTTATCGATACATTCTTTGGAATCTTAATAGGTTCATTATGGGGTTATTTTAGAAAACTTGACCCAATCATGATTGAATTACGTAACTTTGTTAGTAATATTCCAGACTTATTGCTTTATTTCTTATTAATGCAATTCTTAAAGCCAAGTTTCTGGGTTATCGTTTTCTTACTATGCATGTTTGGTTGGATGGGTCTTGCAGGATTTATTCGTAACCAAATCATTATTATTCGTAACCGTGATTATAATATTGCTTCACAAACGCTAGGTTCTAGCCCTAGAGCAATGATTACACATAACTTACTTCCGTATTTGATTTCAGTTATTGTCACAGTTGTTTCAACTGCAATCCCAGGCGCAATTTCTTCTGAAGTTGGACTAGCATTCTTTGGATTATCTTTTAGTTATTCAAATGGTGATATTACATTAGGACAATTATTAACAGACGTTACTAATACTGGCGAATGGTTGGATCATCCTAATTTATTAATAGTTCCTTTGATTGTTCTTGTGCCGTTAACGGTGACCTTCTTCTATTTAGGTCTTGTTTTAGCGGATGCAACCGATCCAAAGAACCACCGTTAGAAAGGAGACACTATGGAAAAAGAAGTAGTATTAAGTGTTAAAAATCTATCCGTAGGTTTCCACTCTCACGGAAAGAAAATGCATGTTATTCGTGACATTTCAATTGATGTTATTAAAGGTGAAACCTTAGCAATTGTTGGTGAATCAGGTTCTGGTAAATCTGTCTTCACAAAAACATTTACAGGAATGCTTGAAAGTAATGGTTTCATTTCTAATGGATCAATTATGTTTGACGGCATAGATCTTGCCACATTAAAAACAACCAAACAATGGAAAGGAATTCGTGGAAAAAGAATTGCAACTATTTTCCAAGACCCAATGACTTCACTTAATCCGTTATTATCTATCGGATATCAAATTGAAGAAGTTTTAATGCTTCATCATGGCTTGTCTAAAAAAGAAGCAAAAAAAGAAGCTATCAAGTTATTAACTAAAGTTAGAATTCCTGAACCAGAAAAAAGAATGAAGGATTATCCATTCCAATATAGTGGCGGTATGAGGCAACGTGTTGTTATCGCTATCGCGCTTGCATGTCGTCCTGAAATTCTTATTTGTGATGAGCCAACTACTGCGCTAGACGTCACTGTTCAAGCTCAAATTCTTGAACTCATCCGTGAACTTCAAAAAGAATATCATTGGACAACAATCTTTATTACTCACGACTTAGGTGTTGTCGCTAATGTTGCTGATAGAATTGCCGTCATGTATGGTGGTCAAATTATTGAATATGGTACAGCAGAAGACATCTTCTATGAACCAGCACATCCATATACCTGGGCATTACTTTCTTCGCTTCCACAACTTGGAACCAAGGAAGAACCATTGGTTTATATTAAAGGCAATCCACCAGCATTCACTAGTGAAATTGTTGGTGATGCATTCGCTATTAGAAACGAATATGCAATGAAGATTGACTATGTCAGCGAGCCTCCAATGTTTAAGATTAGTGACACTCACTATGCTAAAACATGGTTACTTGACCCACGTGCACCTAAGGTTGAAAAACCTAAGATTATTCAAAACATTCGTGAACGTATGGCAATAGCTGCTAAAGAACTTCAAAGAGAGGCAGGTAAAGACAATGGAAATTAAAAGATATATTGATGTTGCCAATATCTATGAACCTCTTGATGTTCAACATAACAAAAAACAAGGTTCTAAATATAAAGAAAAAGATGACGAAAGTTTAGATGTCATTCGTGGTAACAAAGATGACGTTATTACAATGAGTCATGTTGATATTGGCTTTAAACGCGGCACAGATTTACGTGTTGTTGTTGAAGATTTTAACCTTGCTATTAAACGTGGTGAAATATTTGGTCTTGTTGGAGAATCAGGATCTGGTAAAACAACAGTAGGCCGCACAATGATGAGAATCGTTCCTATCTTAAAAGGACAAATTCGTTATAACGGTCACCTAATATCTGGAAAAATTGGTAGAGCAAAAGAAAGAGAACTCAAAACCAAAATCCAAATGATTTTCCAAGATCCAAGTGCGTCATTAAATGATCGCGCTAATATCGACTATATTGTCAGTGAAGGCATTCGCGCTTTTCATTTATTCGAAAATGAAGCTGATAGACTTGAAAAAGTCGAAGACATGATGAGAAAAGTCGGACTTCGCCCAGAACACTTAAAACGTTATCCACATGAATTTAGTGGTGGTCAACGTCAACGTGTTGGTATTGCTCGCGCAATGCTTATGAAACCTGAAGTTATTGTTGCAGATGAACCTATCTCTGCTCTTGATGTTTCTATTAGAGCCCAAGTTCTTAACCTCATTAAAGAATTCCAAAAAGAAAGCAATATGACAGTTTTGTTTATTGCTCATGATTTAAGTGTTGTTAAATACATTTCTGATCGTATCGGTGTTATTTATGGTGGTAAATTAGTTGAACTTGCAGATGCGAATAGGTTATTCGAAGTGCCACTTCATCCATATACTAAGTCTTTATTAAGTGCGATTCCTTTGCCAGATCCAAAGGTAGAAAAAGAAAAAAAGATTATCACTTATAATCCTTTCGCACATCATTACACCTATGAAGATATCCCACAACTTTATGAAGTTGAAAAAGATCATTATGTTAGATGTAATCTAAAAGAACTTGAAGAATATAAAAACTTTTTAGCGAAAAAAGGAGGTAACAAATAATGGAATATATTGAACAAGCTCCAAAAGAAGTTAAGCCTCACGCTAAACGTAATAAAATTATTGCCATTTCTTGTATTTCAGCCGCATTAGTGGCAGCAATTACACTTACTTATTATTTTGTTATTTCTAAAGTTTTCATTGAATATGAAAATATTTCATTATTTACATACTCATATAGATATGATGTTGATGGCAGTGGAGTAAGAATTGATGCAATTAATGAAGATGCAACTCTTCCATCAAAATTTAGAATTCCAAATCAATTAGGTGGTCGTCCAGTTGTTGAAATTGCTCCTGAAGTATTTGCAACAAATGAAGATATAACCGAAGTAATATTCCCAGATTCATTACGAATTATTGGTAATAACTGTTTTGATAAATGCATTAATCTTGAAAAATTCAACGTTCCAAAGAATCTTTCATCTATTGGAACAGATGCTTTCGCCAATACAAAATGGTTAAACGATCAAGAAGATGGCGAAGTAACGATTGGCGATATGCTTTATGTATATAAAGGTAAAATGGATTACCCTGCATATATCGTTAAAAGTGAAGATTCACCTTATGCGTCTAGTAGCGGCACAGTTGTTAATTTAGGTGCATACAAAAATATGTCATCGGGTGTCTTTAAAGATCAAACTGCTTTGGTCTATGCTGAGATTCCAGAACACTTCACGACCATTAATGAATCAACATTTGATGGCTGTGATGCATTAGAAGAAGTTGTTCTTCATAATAAACTTACTACTATTAAAGATTTAGCATTTACTTATTGCTCATCTTTAAAAGATATCAGTATCCCTGAAAGCGTTACATATATTGGTAGTTACGCATTTAGTTATTCACAAATGTCGGGAGAAATCCATTTAAATAAGAACCTTGAATATTTAGGTTATGGAGCATTTAAAGGATGTAAGGAAATTACAAAAGTTAATATTCCATATGGATTCGAAAGCGTTTCCGATTCATTGTTTGAAGATTGTGAAAAACTTGCTGATGTTGAATTTGCTGCTGAAGACTATACAACACTTTCTTCAATCTCATATATTGGAGAAAATGCCTTTAAGGGCACAGCAATTACTTCATTTGAAGTTCCATTTAACGCAATCTCAATTAAGAAGAATGCTTTCGCAGATTGCCCAAACCTTGAATACATCAAAGTTTATAACAATGTTACAGGATCACCTGAACGTGTTAAAATTCTTGACGAAGAAACAGGAACATATGTTTGGAAAGAAAGCGATGTTTCCTATCAAGGTGTATTAAAATTTGAATTAGGTTTATTTAAAGATTCTCCTTTATTTAAAGGGATAGTTCTTGTTGATAAGAATAACAATGATTTAACTCCTTATAATGAAGTCAATCTACCAGTTACATTATCAAGCTTAGGTGGCACAAATAATGATTCATTTTTCTTTAGTGGCACACATGTTGAAACGATTAGACTCGCTAAAGACTATAGCAAAGTTAGTGACAGTGCATATTTAGCCGTCTTAAAAGAAAGACGTGTTTCAACATTACCTCCATCATTATGTGAAAGAGCACATTATTTAAAGACTGTTGATTTCGGCGTTGATAATTCTTCAGATGTCGAAACAATCAACCGTTCGTGCTTTAAAGATTGCCTCGCACTCGAAACAATTAGCATTGATAATGACGTTAAGGTAATTGAAACAAATGTTTTCCAAGGCTGTACATCATTAACTCATATCGATTTACCTACATCATGCGACGCAATTACAACAAATTGCTTTTATGGCTGTACATCATTACAGACCATTTCAATTCCTGAAAATTATAAGACAATCGGACAAGAAGCATTTGCTTATTGCGAAAATCTAAAAAACGTTAATCTTGGATTAGATCCAACATTAACAAATATTGGTTTCGGTGCATTTAGAGAATGCGTTAAACTTACATCATTTAATATTCCTGATACATGCGACGCTATTGCGGGTGAAGTGTTTTATGGTTGTAGTGGGCTTACTAGTGTCAATATGAGTAATAAATCTCTTCTTACAACTGTTAAATCAAAATTATTTGCTAATTCAGGGATTATATCAATCCTATTAACAGAGAATTATAAGACTATTGAATCAATGGCGTTTATGAATTCAAGCTTAACTTCAATCACATTAGAAAGTAAGAGTGTTGTTACTTTAGGTGAAGATGTTTTTAAAGGAACATCTCTTGCACATATTTATGTACCAAGTGATTTAGTTGAAACTTATAAATCTGATGCTTCATGGTCAGAATTTAGTTCTATTATTGAGGCAATCATTTAATGTTTGAAAAACAATTTTTTATCGGACCAAGCGATGTAGATCCATTTTTGAATTTGCGGCTTTCTAGCTTGTTTAAATTTATGCAAGATATTGCAACTGAACATGCTGAAAAACTTGGCATCGGAATGAATCACACGATTGATAGAGGGTTGTTTTGGGTTATTACTAGATATTCAGTTGATATCATTAGAATGCCAAAATTTTTCGAAACTATCGTTATTAAAACATACCCTAACAAAGATATGAAATTTATCTTCCCCCGTAACTTCATTATTGAATCAACACAAGGAGAAGTTCTTGTTAAGGCTAGTTCAACTTGGGTTATATTAAATAAAATTGATCATAAAGTTAATATGAATCCATTTAATGGAATAAGTTTTCCTCATGAATCAATGGAAAATGAAGAACCATTCCCTCAAAAAATTACTTGTAGTGGAAAATTAGAAACATTAATGTATAGACGCGCAACATATTCAGATATGGACTTAAATGGACATATAAATAATACAAGTTATATCAATTACATTATCGATTGTCATAATCGTGAATATTATGAAACTAGAAGAATTAAACACTTTGATATTAATTATGAGCACGAACTTCAAGCCGGTGAAGATTTAATAATCTCCAATTATATTGAAGGTGACATAGAGTATATCGAAGGAA
>CAVIPD010000047.1:0-2781 GCA_963644775.1 bacterium
AATTGAGTAATGAAGCACTTCTAATGAATCTTTTAATGAAGTAAGTAACAAATCAGGATCGATTCCTTCATAATCATCAATTTTCAAGATTAAATTAACCTTAAAGCCTGTTGGAAAATGATCAATAATTTGACTAACTCGTTCAATTATTTCAGCTTTAAACATCGGACGTTCAATAGATGAAACATCATCAACAATGAAGTCAGAAGCTTTCTCTGTTTTAATCTCTAAATCGATAATATTGTGTTCTCTATCAATATTGTAATAATGTGAAAGAAGATCGAGTTGTCGGAGCATTCTTCTTGAATATTTTTCTACTTTTTCTTTAGCCATATTGCTTATTTTATTACATCTATTAAGTAAAATCTATATTTTACTCTCGCGAAATAATTTGCTTTAATATTATGCATGAGACTAAATAAGCATATTCATTTAGTAACAAAGGAAAATGATATTAAATATCGTGGCCCATTAAGTTATAGACATTTTAGAATTTTTGGTTGGATCATGATGGCGTTTGCTCAAGCTGCTGTAATTTGTGCTGCTTGTGTTAAATATTGGGCCTCGTCCACCACTCATAACTTAACTGCAATTTCAACATTTGGAGAAATCTTCAACTCTTTTGGTCAATTAGCAATTCCTTTATTTTTATTAGCAAATTTTGCGATTATTTTGCAAAGTGGCAAAAACATTAAACGATTAATTATTATGCACGCAACTTGTGCTATTGCTCTCTATTTATTATTTATTCTGATATATGAAAGATATTTATGTGGTTTAGCATATCGATACTTAGGTGGACCAGATGCAAAAGTATTAGTGGATACAGTCGTTTCAATCTTCTTCTCTAAAAATCTAAGTTTCAATGTATTTATTGATTTATTAATGTGTTCATCATTATATTTCTTCTTATCATATAAACCATCATTAAAATGTTTTGAGGGCAAGAAAATTTATATTTTCCGTTCAATGGCCGCATTACCAATAATGTATGAAATAGCATGTTTGCTTATTAAAGGACTTGCTTTAGGTGAAAATATGTTTACTCTTCCAGTAGAAGTCATTTCATTAATGACAAGTAAACCTGTATTCACATTTGCTGCTTTCATTGTCATTGTCGTTTTTATGAAGAGAAGACAAAATTTATATCATAAGCGTAAAGGCGCCAAACTTCAGTACGAAGAATTCCTTGAAACAAATACAAATTCCTTGCATTTCTCCATTTTTATCGCAATAGTCTTCACAATTGCGGCAATTTTAGACGCTATTATGCTTGGAATACTTACAGGGGTCTATATTAATAAACATCCTGAGATGGATTTCTCAACACTTAAAGCTATTAAGAATATAACTATATACGCAAAATGTTGGGGAATAGGAAACGCTACAACATTAATTCTTGCTACACCACTTGTCTTATTGTTTAGTTATACAAAAAGATATTCAAAAGAAAGTAAATTCATCGATATTCTTATTCCGTTAATCGGAATTGGGATATGTGCATTTATTTATATTGAAGGATTTTACGATTTAATTGTTCTTAAATAGTATTTAACTTATAAAAAATCTAATTCATTCTAATAAATAAAAGCACCGAATTAACGGTGCTATTTTTAACTTAATGGTGGACCTGACCGGGATCGAACCGGCTACCTCCTCCATGCCATGGAGGCGCTCTCCCAGCTGAGCTACAGGCCCATCAACAACGTAATAATAATACTACATTGTTTTAAAGTTTCAAGAATAAGGAAAGAAATTTATTCTTTATTCACTACATTTTTTATATGTTTCTTTAGCATAACAAATGAGATAATCGCGGTTAAAAATTCTGCAATTGGGAAGATTATCCACACTAAGTCTTTCGCGTTATCTAAATAAATAAAGATAAATGAAAGAGGCACTAAGAAGACAATCAATCTAAGCATAGATAAGACAAGAGGTCTAACTGATTGCCTATATGCTTGGAATACACCTTGAACGCCTAATGTTATTCCCATAAAGATATAACCAATTGAAGCTATTCTTAACGCAATCGCAGTTTGATTAACAATTTGAGGATCACTTCCACTACTAGCAAAGCCAAATAATGACGCAATTGGATTTGCTAATGCTTCAAATAATATAGTAATCACTAATCCAGCTAAGGCACAATCAATAACGCCATATTTGATGCATTCATTAATACGTTTTTTATCATTTAGACCGATATTAAATGAAAGCAATGTAATAATCGTATTTGATAAACCAAAACATGCAAATAAACCTATTTGATAAATCTTATAATAAATCCCATAAGTTCCTTGAATTAAATCATGATCTTTTGTTAATGAAAACAATGCAACCATAACAAACATATTTACCGAAAGTAATGTTTGCATTAAAATCGCAGACCATCCAACTTTATATATTCCTAAAATAAGTTTACCTGAAGGAATTAAACCTTTAATTGAATTTTTAACTGCTTTATTAAATCCATAATGAAAAAACATCGCGACTAATAAAGATAATATTTGACCAATAATTGTCGCGTATGCTGCTCCTTCAATACCCATATTAAGTGGATAAATAAATACATAATCTAAAACGATATTAGCGACCGCCCCACTAATTTGAGAAATAGTTGAGTATAAAGTTTTTCCGTTTGCCTGTAAGAATCTTTCAAATATAGTAAAGCCAACACTTCCAAAAGATAATGTGCAACATATTCTTAAATAAGATGTTCCCATCTTGATAATTTCTGGGTCACTTGTTTGTAATTTTAAATATGGTTCAGTTAAAAAT
>CAVIPD010000047.1:2791-9927 GCA_963644775.1 bacterium
TAAAAATAAACCAATAATTAAAAATAATAAATAAATGATTACACCAACAAAGATGCCGTTACCAACAACTTTCTTAACACCTTCTTCATCTTTTTCGCCTAATTTTCTAGATAATAAAGCATTAATTCCAATACCAGTGCCAACACCTAAAGCAATCATTAAGATTTGGACAGGAAAAGCGTACGTTAAAGCTAAATTAGCTTTCTGTCCACTTTCACCCATATTAATAACAAATGCTGTATCAACAACATTGTATAAAGCTTGTAACACCATTGAAATAATCATTGGGATACCAAGTTTCCAAATTAATGATTTAATTGGCTTATACGCCATAACGTTATCCATAAATAACCTCCATCCGCTAAATGGACTTACGTTATTTATATAACAACACTTTAGCCAAAATAATTTAAACTTTTCGAATCAAATTTTCAACTAAAAAAATAAATAAACAGGCAAAGCCTGTCTATTATGGCGCGCTTGAGACGATTCGAACGTCCGACCCTCTTCTTAGGAGGAAGATGCTCTGTCCAGCTGAGCTACAAGCGCATAATGGTCGGAGCAGTGAGATTCGAACTCACCACCTCTTGGTCCCGAACCAAGCGCACTACCAAATGTGCTATGCCCCGATTAATCTTCAAATGATTCTAAGCCAAATTCAAACAAAGACATTTGATCTGTTTCACCTAGACCATCTAAAACACCAAGTTTACTTAAATCTTCTACGTTTGTCGAGTTAAGTTTTGTTCTATTAAGTAAATCTTCCTTGGTAACAAATTTACCTTGTTCGCGTGCTTCTACTACACTTATAGCGGCGCTATCTCCTAATCCATCAAGAACAATAAATGGAGGGATCAAACATTTGTTTTCTCTATCAACAACAAACTCTGTAGCTTTCGATTTATATAAATCAATGTTTGCAAATTTATATCCACGTTCAAACATCTCAATTGCAACTTTAAGCATTGAGAATAAATCTTTTTCTTTCGGTGAAATCTTTTCAACACGATTGTTTTTCTTACGTTTAATTTCTTCATAGCGTTGAATAATTGCGTCAAGCCCACCAAGCATAGCATTGATATCATATGCTTTACATCTAACAGTAAACCAAACAGCATAGAATTCAAGAGGATAATAAACTTTAAAATATCCAACACGAACCGCCATTGTAACATATGCAACAGCGTGAGCCTTAGGGAACATGTATTTAATTTTGTTGCATGAATCAATATACCAAGCTGGAACATTATTTGCCTTCATGATTTCTTCATATTCAGGTTTAAGTTTCTTACCTTTACGAACATCTTCCATGATTTTAAAGGAAATCTTATTTGGAACACCTTTTTTAATAAGATAAGTCATAATATCATCACGACATCCGATAACTTCACGAATTGTACAAGTGCCATTTCTAATTAAATCTTGAGCGTTATGAGCCCAAACATCTTTACCGTGAGCTAGACCAGCAATAATAACTAAATCAGCAAATGATTTTGCTTTTGCGTCCAATAATATATCATTACCGGTTTCAGTACCGAATTCAGGTAGACCAGCTGCGCCAGTAATGGCCTTAAGATAGTTCCCGTTTCTTTCTAAAGCTTTGTCAGTTGAGAATAATGAAATAACTTTTGCGTCATTTAAAGGAATTGTTAAAACATCTATTCCTGTCATTTCTGACATTAGTCGAAGCGCCATAGGATCAAGGTGACCTAGAAGGTCAAGTTTAAGTAATGTTTCATGTAAAGCGTTATAGTCTAAATGAGTTGTGTACCATGTAGAGGTTTTATCTTCAGCAGGATATTGAATAGGTGTAAAGTCATAAATTGACATACCTTTTGGCAAAACAACAATACCGCCAGGATGTTGACCAGTTGTACGTTTAACATCAGTACAATGAGCCGCTAAATAAGCAATTTGTTGGCCATTCATTTTACTAACATATGCTTTTGCTTCTGCTAATGCATCTTTATCAAATCGACCAAGTTCACGACAATATTTATCTTCATAATAGCCACGAACATAACCGTATGCTGTTTTATCCGCAACAGTTTCAATCGTACCTGCTCTAAAGACATTATGTTCACCGAAAACAACTTTTGTATAATCGAAAGCACGTTGCTGGTAATCACGTGGGAAATTTAAGTCAATATCAGGAACTTTATCACCATCAAAACCTAAGAATGTTTCAAATGGAATGTTTTGTCCATCGTGAATCATTTTTTCGCCGCAATGAGGGCAAACTTTATCTGGTAAGTCATAACCCGATAATACATTAGGATCATCAATAAATTCATAATGTTTACATTTTGGGCATCGGTAATGAGGTGGTAATGGGTTAACCTCGGTAATACCAAATAAATGAGCAGCAAAAGAACTACCAACCGATCCACGAGAACCTACCATAAATCCATGTGAATTAGCTTCTTCAACAATTCGTCTAGCAATATAATATGTAACTGAATATCCGTTACCAATAATACCATTAAGCTCTTTATCAAGTCTTTGTTTAATAAATTCAGGAATTGGATCACCGAAATATTCTTTAGCCTTACTTTCAGTAACACTTCTTAAAATTTCAGGAGAGCCTTCAATCACCGGTTGCCTTAAAACATTGTCAATAGGAACAATCTCTTCAAGCATATCTGCAATCTTGTTTGTATTAGTGACAACAATTTCAAATGCTTTTTCTTTACCTAAAAATTCAAAAGCATCTAGCATTTCTTTTGTTGAACGATAATGCTGATCAGGAGAAGGAACATTTAGTTTTGTATGAAGTGGATGGAATTTACCACCAACAGCTTTTGCGGAAATAAACACATCACGAGTGATTTTATCACTTGGATCGCGGTAATGAACATCGCCTGTTGCAACAACAATCTTTCCTTCTTCTTCTGCGGCTTCAATAATATCTTTTAGATACTTCTTTAATTGATCTTCATCATTAAGTTGACCGCGATGAATTAAATATGAATAGTTTTCAGGTGGTTGAACCTCAATATAATCATAAAATCTAATAGCCTTTTTTAGTTCTTCTTTTGAGCGAGTCATTGCAGCGTCAAAAACATTGCCGTTAAAACAAGCTGAACCCACTAAAAGATTACTTCTATTAGCCTGTAATTCACTCATAGGTGTTTTGGGAACATCTGCCAAATATTTAATATTCGAATCAGAAACTAATTTATATAAGTCGTGTAATCCTGCTTTATTTTTGCATAACACACTAACATGAGCAGGTCTAAGATGGTGATACATTGTCGTAGTAACTTTGAATTTTGCTAAATCAGAATGTTTTAATTCAAAATTATCTGCAGTTAATCTATTAAGCATGGCAATCCAAACATCATTAAGAACTTGGGCGTCAACATCAGCTCGGTGAGCTTCATCTTCGTTATAAATGTCTAAACCTAGGTTTCTAGAAAGCGAACCAAGGTTATGTAAACGAGCTTCTGGAAACATATATCTAGATAAAGATAATGTGTCAATTGCAGGGTTTTTGCACGGTTCTTTACCTTCTCTACGAAGTGCTTCATTTAGCATTCCAAGGTCGAAAGTGATGTTATGGGAAACAATAATACAATCACCAAAGAAATTCATAATTTGTGGTAATACTTCATGAATTTTAGGTTGATTTTTGACCATCTCATCACTGATACGAGTCTTTTCTTGAATCTTTTGTGAAATAGGCATTTCTGGGTTAATCAAAATATTCATTTGATCAACTATTTGTCCTCCAGCAAATTTAACAGCAGCAAATTGGGTAATTCTATCATAGCGAGTACTTAAACCCGTTGTTTCAAAGTCGAATACAACATATTTTGCATCTCTAAGAACTATATCTTGTGGATTAAGTGCAAATGGCAAATTATCATTAACCATATAAAGTTCGCTGCCATAAAGAATCTTGATACCAAGTTTCTCACCAACAGATTGAGCTTCTGGGAATGATTGAGTAACACCGTGATCAGTAACAGCAATAGCTTTGTGACCCATGTTTTTAGCAAGTTCGGCATATTGTGAAATCGTCGAACATCCATCCATTGAAGACATCTTTGTGTGCAAATGAAGTTCAACACGTTTTTGTTCGCATTTATCTTCTCTTAATGGAGGAGGAGGTAATAATTCATAACCTCTAGCGTTAATTACAAGTTGACCAGTGAAATGATCTGCGCCAGTATAACCTCTAACACGGACATGAATACCATTTTTAAGTTTTTCAATTTCTTCACTAGACATATAGTCATTTTCCATAAATTTAATGGATAAGGCTTTGCCATTAAGTCCGATGCCACAATTTAGAAACATTTTATTATTTCTTGTGGTTTTAGGTTTATCAATGCCAAATAATTCTCCAGTGATATCGATATTTCCTGTTTCAATCTTGATTTCATCAAAGTCTTCAAAATATAAATAAGGAAGATTATCTTTCCACGATGATTTACCTTTATATTTCTTTTTCTCTTTTTTCAGTTTCTTGAGATTTTCTTTCATCTCTTTGATGTATTCTTCTTCAAAGGATTTGAGTTCTTCTTGTTCAGATCTTTCTTTGATTTCATCTTCATCTTTATAATATGAAGATTCAGTTTCATTTTCCTCTTCTTGAAGTGATTCATCCACTACCTTATTAGCTTTTTCTTCAAGCCGCTCGAGTTTCTTTTGCGAAACAAGAGGCCCTTCTTTTTCTTCGGTAACAACTTCTGCTTTAACAACAAAGTTATAACCAAGGAAATCTAAAAATTCATTAAAATCTTTTATAACTTGTTCATGCTTTTGCTTGTCATCTTCCGAAGAGAAAATTGCCTGAATTAAATCTCCATCAATTTTTAAAGAAAAATCGTTTGGGAATCTATAATGCGAACGATGCCAATCATCGAATAATTGAACAGCCTCATAAACAGTTGGCTTTTGTCTATACGAGAATGTGATTTTGTATGGATAAGTAACGGTGTTTAAACCTTCCATGAATTCATCAAGTAACGAATAGTCCCAAGGAGTATCTTTTGCAATTAACATATCAATTTGATCATGAATAAAATTATTTCTTGTAACCAAATCAAAATCTAAGTCGAAACGTTCAATATTTTCGAGCTTCAATGATGTTAAAAATCTCACCATTTTATTGTTCATTAAATCGCACCTATCAATCTAGCAATATCTATTCCAACAATTGCAATCATTAATGCAAACAATAATGCAAGTCCAACATATGAAACAATATTTTTAACTTTACTAGGTATTTTCCATTCAATATATCCGGATTCAATACCATTACGTTTATATTTACGCTTTCTAACACAGTTAGTTGCGCCTTCAATAGCAGTCACTAATAATTGCCATCCATCAAGTCCTGGGAATGGTAATAAATTAAAGATTGCAAGATTAACAGAAATTAAACCCCAGAAGTATAAATATTGATTAAATGTATAATTACTTAAAACAGATGCTGACGTTGTAAATATGCCAATAATTCCTGACATATTTTTTATACCACTAGTAAATAAACTTCCTAAGCCTTTAAAAACAGCAATAGAAGCATTACCAAAATCAGTAAATGTGTTAATGACTCTACTACCAAATGGTAGCCAAATATCTAATAATTTATTTGATATACCAACATTATCCCAAGAATAATTTTTGCCATCACTTGAAATGCTTGTGAATGTAAGAGAGTGGACCATTTTATCTTTATAAACATCTTGATCATCTTCATCTTTACCAACATATTCAAAAGAATAAATATTTGCAGTGAAATTAGTATCTGCATATGCCTTTAAACTTTCTTTTGTAATATCTGGATAGTTTTTAAGTGTGACACCACTATTTGACCATGTGGTAAATACTTGGCAATTTTTGATTAAATCATTTGTGTCGGCAGGAAATAATTTAATTGAATTCGATAATTTTGGTTCTTCGCTATTTGTGTTTGGAGCCCAACAAAGAACATATTTAGATTCCTTATAAGTCACATTGTCATCAAGAATATAAAAGGAACCTGAATATTTGTTATCACCAATCTCTTCTTTACTAAAAGAAACTAGCTTGTTATTATCTGGTCCGTAGAAAAATAATTTATCGTTTTCTTTAAAACCAGCATTAAACGCAACAGAGTTTTCAACAACACTTATGTTGCTAGAAAGATATCTTACAGGAAATGCCAAATTACTAATCGCAAATAATGTTAATGCTAATATAGCATTTAAAATAACACCAGCTGAAAGAATAATGGCCTTTTTCCAACGCTTAATACCTTCAATGCTTCTTTCAGATGGAACATTAACCCCATCTTCAAGTTCAACACCTTCTCCAAACATCGAGACATATCCTCCAAGAGGAATACATCTGATAGAGAAATATGTTTCTTTGCCTTGTTTACGTTTATGCAATAAAGCTGGTCCAAAACCAATTGAGAATTCCTGACAATAGACATTAAATAGTTTTGCCATCGAAAAATGGCCCAATTCATGAATTATAATAAGCACGCCTAAAGAAACAATAAATAGAACGATTGATAAAATCCACTGACCTACATTCATAATCTACTTGCCTCTTTTCTAGCTTTTTTGTCTATATGTTTAATTTGTATTAAATACGGATTCTTGACTAATTTCGTATTAGAAACAACTTCATTAACAATACGATATATATCAAGATAACCAATCTCATCTTTTAAATATCGATTAACTGCAATTTCATTGGCGGCATTTAACGCAATCATCTTTGATGCGCCTAATGATAAGCATTTTTTTGCAAGTTCAGTTAATGGATATCTATTTGGATCATATTCTCTAAAATGGCAATTTTTGAATTCTTCGAATGATTTAACCTTCTTTGTTTCAAATGAGCATTTACCTTCTGTTAATGCATATTCAATCGGATTATGCATATCAGGTTTACCATAATCAACAATATAAGTTCCGTCGTTAAGTAAAACCGCAGAATGAATCAAAGATTCATCGTGCATTTGAACTCTAATTTTATCTAACTTAAAGCTGAATAAATAATAAGCTTCAATAATTTCAAAGCCTTTATTCATCATAGTTGCGCAATCAATCGTTATTTTATCACCCATTTTCCATGTTGGATGTTTTAAAGCGTCTTTGGCTTTACATTTTGCTAAATTATTTATATCAATATTGCGA
>CAVIPD010000047.1:10007-12129 GCA_963644775.1 bacterium
ATATTGCGAAGTGCTCCTCCGCTAGCAGTGATAATAAGTTTATTAACGTCGTTATAATTAACATTAGTTAAGCATTTTGATAACGCGACATGTTCTGAATCAATTGGATAAAGTTTGCCTTTTCCTTTTGATAAAAGTTTATTAATAATAGTGCCACCACTAACTAATGCTTCTTTGTTTGCTAAACATAAAATCTTATTACGTTTTAAAGATAATATTGCAGGTTCCATGCCGGCAAATCCGACTATTGCATCAACGCAAATATCAAATTTAGCCTTCTTTATTAACTTCTTTAAACCATTTTTTCCAAAGTAAAAAGTTATTGCAGGATATTTAAATTGTAATTTTAAAGCACTTTGTTCATCAATAACATATACATGTTTTACATCCTTATATTTTTTTAAGATGGTATCAACATATTCAACCCTTTTACCTACTGAAAAAGCTGTGAGAGTGAACTCGCCATTATACCTATCAATAACATCAAGTGTTTGAGTTCCGATAGATCCAGATGCACCTAGTAAAAGAACTTTTTTCATTATTTAAAGAAATCCCATCCGTTATTAATAAAAATGATCATGACCGAAACAAAACCACTAACGAAAAGTAATGAATCAAGACGATCTAAAATGCCACCATGCCCTGGAAGTAAATTAGAGAAATCTTTAATTCCAAAATTGCGCTTAATAGCACTAAATGTAAAATCGCCAAGATTGGCAATAATTGGCATTACCGCACTAATTAAGACAACCCAATACCAATGATTAAGATCTAAAAATGGTAATAATGGTAAATCAACGGCTGCCATAACTAAAGCAAATGTAACAGTTAATAAGAACGAAATAATCATTCCGCCATAAAAGCCTTCCCAAGTTTTCTTAGGAGAAATTCTTGGATTAAGCTTATGTTTGCCAAATAACATTCCAAAGAAATATGCACCAATATCATTTAAAATAGTGCCTAAAATGACATAAATAATTAATAATGCACTTTGAAAATATTTAAATAACGGTGTTGATGTGTCCTTTTCTATGAATAATTTTGTCGGTGCGTATCTAAGGTATAAAAATGATTGAATACATAAAGAAACAATAATAATCATTGAAATTAAATAGCAAACCTTAGTAGTCGAGAATTCTTCGCAAATAAATGAAATGCCAAAAAATACCCCGGCAGTAACTAAAATTAAAACTGTTGAAACCATAAGATTTGAAAAACCATCAAACAAAACATTATCAACATTCAATTCTTTGTTTCCGATGTTGTTTTTAATAAATATCCAATAAATAAATGAAATTGTAAATAAAATGGACGCGATGATAATAATATATTTAAATCTTGTTTTTAATTTTAGGACATGAACTAATTCATATGATGCAAAAATAGAAACAATGACAGATAGCCCAAAATAGAACCATCCGCCTAAAAATAGACATGGTATACAAATGGCGGCCATAACTAAAGCAGTAATGATTCTTGTTTTTAATGAAGCTTTAATTTCAGGAGATAACTCATTCGTTTCAATTAACTTTTTACTCATTTTTTAGTCCTCCATATCTTCTATTTCGTTTATTAAATTCTTCTAAACAATCAAGAAATGCATCCTTTTTGAAATCTGGCCAATGTACTTGCGTAAAGACAAATTCAGCGTAGGCAAGTTGCCAAGGAAGATAATTTGATGTTCTTTGTTCACCACTAGTTCTCACCAATAAATCGACATTAGGTAATCCTTGAGTGTATAAATACTTTTCGAATAATTCATTATTAACATCTTCAATTTTGATTTTGTTATCATCTAAATCTTTATGAAGAAGTAATGCCGCTCTAACGATTTCATCACGACCACCATAATTTAGGCAAATATTAAAATAGTAGTTCGTATTATCTTTGGTTTTGTTTATCGCGTCTAAACAAACCTTTTGGGTTTTAAGTGGAAGTTTAGATAAATCACCAGAAATTAAAACTTTAACACCATCTTTCATTAACTTAGCAATTTCTTTTTTGAAGAAAATTTCTAGATATGTGAATAAATGATTAATTTCTGCTTTTGGTCTATTCCAATTTTCAGTAGAAAATGCATAAAAAGACATAACTTTAATGTCATATTCTTTACAAAAATCAA
>CAVIPD010000047.1:12235-16329 GCA_963644775.1 bacterium
AGGAGGTATTACCCTCCTATATCGACATAATTTCTTTTTCTTTTGAACTTTCAAGATTTTCTATTTCAGAGATTGCTTCATCCACAACTTTTTGAATGTCATCTTGTATTCTCTTTTTATAATCATCTGTAAAGTCATCACTATCTTTGACTAAGTCGATGTAATCTCGACGAATATTACGAATAGCAATTTTTGAGTTCTCACACATCACTTTAGCTTTTTTAACTAAATCTCGGCGAGAATCTTCGGTTAATGCAGGGATAATCAAACGAATGCAATCGCCTTCAACCATTGGATTTAATCCGAGATTTGCTTGGGAAATTCCAGCTGCAACTGCTTTGATGTCACCCTTATCATAAGGCTTAATAATGAGTTGACGAGGTTCAGGAGATGAGATAGCAGAGATGTCTTTAATATACATCATGTCGCCATAATATTCGCATTGAACTCTATCCAACATTGATGCTGACGCACGGCCTGTTCTTAATGTTGATAATTCGCCTTTAAAAGATTCAATAGTTTTACCCATTTGTTCTTTTGCTTCTAATGCAATTTCTTCCATTTGATTATTATCCTTTCATGATTGTTGTGCCAATGTCTTCTCCAGAAACAACCTTCATAAAGTTTTCTGAATTTGACATATTGAAGACACGAACATCAATATCTTGATTTTTTAGCATCTCTACTGCAGTTAAGTCCATAACTTTTAAGTTGTTTGAAATGATTTCAGAACATTTAATGGACTTATACATTTTTGCGTTTTTATTTTTACGAGGATCATCGTTGTAAATACCATCAACACCATTTTTTGCCATTAAAATGGCATCACATTTTGTTTCGATGGCTCTTAATGTTGCACAAGTATCCGTTGAGAAGAATGGTTTTCCAGTTCCACCACCAAAAATTGTGACAGTTCCTTGTTTCATGTAATTATCAGCAAGATCTGATGAATACGTTTCAGTAAATTGTTCCATCTTAACTGCTGATAAAACAACTGCGTTAACACCGATTGATTTTAAAGTATCTGCCATTGCAAATGAATTAATGACTGTTCCTAACATACCCATGTAATCACCAGTAACACGATTAATACCTTTGTTCTGACTCATCATCTCACCACGACAGATATTACCTGCGCCAATAACAACGCAAACTTGAATTCCTAGTTTTGTTATACTAGCAATTGCGTTTGCAGTATTTAAAAGAGCCTTGCTATCAAGAATGCCATTTGTTTTTTCTCCAGAGAGAGCTTCTCCAGATAATTTGACTAAAACTCTTTGATATTTCATGCAAGACTCCGTTAAATTATTTGATTTCTTTCATTACTTCTTCTGCGAAGTTTTCGTGGCGTTTTTCAATACCTTCTCCGACAGAATAACGAACGAATTTAACAACAGAAGCATTAGCTTCTTTTAAGACTTGTCCAACTGTCTTTTCATCATCAAGTGCATATTCTTGTGCAGTTAATGTTGATTCTGATAAGACTTTTTGAACTTTACGATTTGCGATTTGAGCAAGCATTTCAGCTGGCTTACCTGCAAGTTTTGGATCTTGCTTCATAAGTTCAACTTGAATACCCTTTTCATGTTCAATTGCTTCAGCAGGAACATCTTTTAAATCAATGTAAAGTGGATTGTTTGCAGCGATGTGCATAGCAATTCCTTTAGCAAGTTCAGGATTATTCTTGTCTAAGACAAGAAGAACACCGATTTTACCGCCCATATGAATGTAAGCACCGAATTCTTGATCAGGTGATTTATTAACGATATCAAAACGACGGTAATCAAGTTTTTCACCCATTGAAACAGTTGCGTCTGTGAATAATGGTTGTGTTAATTCTTTTGCTTTATCAATGCAGCATGGATTTGCGTCAAGTGTTGTCTTCGCAACATCATCAACTAATTTATGAAATTTTTCACCTTTTGAAACAAAGTCTGTTTCGCAGTTTACTTCAACGATGATAGCGTGATCACCACTAACTAAGACTGATGCTAAACCTTCAGCAGCAATTCTTGTTGCTTTAGCTTGGGCTTTAGCAATACCTTTTTGACGTAACCAGTCGATTGATTTTTCAATATCTTGATTGTTAGCTTCGAGAGCTTTTTTACAATCCATCATACCGGCACCGGTACGATCACGTAATTCTTTAATAAGTTCGACTAGACTTGCCATCTTATTTAGCCTCTTCTTTTGGAGCCTTATTTGCAGCTGGCTTTTTGGCTGGTTTTGATTCTTCGGCTTTTGGAGCTTCTGTTTTAGCAGGTGCTTTACCTTCTTCTCTAGCTTTTCTTAATGCTTCGCGCTGAGCTTGAAGTTTTTCATATCTTTCTTGCTTTTCTAAACGAGCTTTGCGAATTGCAGCAAGTCTTTCTGCGTTTTCTTTATCAGCTTGGCGAATAGCGTCTTTCATTGTGACTTCTTCACCTTCATCTTTTGTATAAGCAACTTCTGTAATTCCACCTTTTGATTCGACAATTGCGTCTGCTAAGACTGTAATAATGAGTTTAACTGAGCGAACTGCATCATCATTTGCAGGAATTGCATAGTCGAGTAAATCAGGATCTGAATTTGTATCAGCAATACCAAATACTGGAATTCCTAATTTATGAGCTTCTGAGACAGCGTTGTGTTCGATTTGTGGATCAACAACAATGATGGCATTTGGAAGCTTGCGCATTTCTTTAATGCCAGATAAATTTTTTGAAAGTTTATCTTTCTCTTTTTTCAAAAGAGCAACTTCTTTCTTTGGAAGACGATCATATGAACCGTTTTCCTCCATTTCTTCAAGTTCTCTTAAGCGACGAATACGTCCTTGGATTGTCTTGAAGTTTGTTAATGTACCACCCAACCAACGATTGGTGATATAGAATGAACCTGAACGTAGTGCTTGTTCTTCGACAATTTCCTTAGATTGTGGTTTAACGCCAACAAACAAGACTTTTCCTGATTCATCAACAATTTTCTTAAGTGCTAAATATGCTTCTTCAATTTTTGCAGCAGATTTGGCTAAATCAATGATGTATATACCATTGCGAGCACCATAGATGTATTTTGACATCTTTGGGTTCCATTTTCTTGTGTGATGTCCGAAGTGGACTCCACCTTCAAGAAGTTTTCTCATAGTAATGATTGATGCATTTTCATCATGCATAACCATATCCATGACATTTGTCTCCTCGGCTTTAACTTCAGCTTCTGGGGCGACGACTTTCTTTTCTTCGTTCATTTTATGAACCTCCATTTGTTTTTGCCTCCATCATTTCTAACAACATCCCCCATACTCGACCCCATGGTCATGGGACTCGGAAGTTGAATCCATGATGTGCGTAGTCTCTTTATAAAAGAGCGTTCCTATATTATCACAAGAACGCTTACATGACAAATAGTTCCTACTATTTAATGCTTTTTAGCACGTGGATGAGAAGCTAAAAATTGGCATTTCATCGCTTCTTCAGTCACGTGAGTATAAATTTGAGTTGTATTTAAAGATTCATGACCAAGTAATTCTTGAATAACTCTTAAATCGGCGCCATTTTCTAATAAGTGCGTTGCAAATGTATGACGCAATAAATGAGGATGTAAATCATAGTTACAACCTGTTTTTTTCTCTATTTCTTTAAGAATATATTCAACGCCTCTAGAAGTTAATGGCTTTCCTTGACTGTTTAAGAATAGATAATCATATTGAACAGATAATGAGTATCTTGCTAATAATTGATCACGTGAATTAGCGACATAATTTTTGATAGCAGCTTGAGCACTTTTATTAAAAGGAACAATACGCTCCTTACTGCCTTTTCCGAAAATACGAATATGTCTGTTTCTAATATCAATATCTTTTAATGAAATTTTAACAAGTTCGCTTACACGAACACCTGAAGCATAAAGCAATTCAAGTATGCATTGATCTCTTAACGCTAATTCATCAGTTCTTGCAGCGTTGCACTTTAATAAATTGTTAATTTGTTCGACATATAAAACTCGAGGATATCTGATTTCTTTCTTTGGAGATGAAATAAATAAAAATGGATTAAAATCAATCAATTTGTTATCAACTAAAAAACCATAAAAATGTCTTAGGGCTGCTAAACGCC
>CAVIPD010000047.1:16364-20774 GCA_963644775.1 bacterium
CACGCGCAAGTTCGCTAGACAAATAATTGCGAATAATAATTGAATCAACATCATCAAGTTCAACATGTTGATTAGATAAAAAATTAAGAAAGCTTTTTAAATCAAATTCATATGAATTAATCGTGCATTTTGAAAAGTTAAGATAACATCTTAAATATTCTAGAAATTGGTCAGCGAATTTATTATTTGTCATTAACTAATGTCCACCATTTCTTTATATCAAAAAGAGACTTTTGGATGCATTCTTCATGATTGTATTTATTTGCACCAGTGAGTATTCCAAAATTAGCATTCATTGGAGAAAAATCTTTAGGATTCGCGTTACAAATATAGTTATATAGTGATCCTAAAATTGTAGTATTAGGAACAGGATTAATTTCTTTTTCACTCATAACTAAATGAGCATATACAGCAGATAAAATTCCAAGTGCAGAGGATTCAACATATCCTTCAACTCCGGATAATTGACCGGCAATAAAAATGTTTGATTTGTTTTTTAAGGATAAGTCTTTATTTATGGCAATCGGAGAACATATATAATTATTACGATGCATTAATCCGTATCTTACAAACTTAGCGTTTTCTAATCCAGGAATTAATGAAAACACCCTTTTTTGTTCTTGATATGTTAAATTTGTTTGAAAGCCAACAATGTTATATAAATTGCCAAGTAAGTTATCTTGTCTAAGTTGTAAAACAGCATACGCTTTTGGTCTATCCATCAATTGTAAACCTTTAGGTTTAAGTGGGCCATATCTAAGTGTGTCATACCCACGCTTCGCCATAACTTCAATAGGCATACAGCCTTCAAAATATGCTTTATCAAATTCATGAATTTTAGCTAACTTAGCATTAATTAATTCATTATAAAAAACATCATATTCTTCTTTTGAAAATGGGCAATTAATATAACTATCGTCGCCTTGATCATATCTAGCTTTTTTATAGGCAATAGACATATCAATTGAGTCTTTTTCGATAATTGGTGCGCTGGCATCAAAAAAGAAGAGATTATCAGTACCAATAATTTTTGATAATTCATTAGCAAGTTTATCGCTTGTTAATGGTCCTGTTGCAATAATTGTGAAATCTTCAGGAATAGTTTCAACATCTTCGTTATGTATGATTAGATTTTTAAATGATTTAAGTTCATCTGTAATACCTTGCGCAAATAAAATTCTATCAACACTTAAAGCATTGCCAGATGGGACAGATGTTTTTGCAGCAATCTTCATTATAAGAGAATCCATATTTCTCATCTCTTCTTTAAGAAGACCACAAGCATTATCAAGACGATTTGATTTTAGTGAATTAGAGCAAACAAGTTCGCCAAATAATCCTGTTGAATGAGCAGGGGTTTGTACAACAGGTCTTTTTTCATAAAGGTGAACTTCATAACCTTTTTTAAGAAGATAATACGCAGCTTCACTACCAGATAGACCTGCACCAATAACATTAACTCGTTTCATTAAAATCATTATATAACAAAAAGCAAGCCTAAGGCTTACTTCTTTATCGAATTTTCTTTGTATTGTTCTAGATGAGTGCATTTTGGGAAATTAGAGCAACCAAGGAATTTTTTACCTTTTTTGGTTCTTATAATTAAATCCCCACCACAATCTGGGCACTTTTTAACAACTACTTTAGTTTGTGGTTTATTATCATCCTGGATGTAATCGCATTCTGGATAACCACTACAGCCAACAAATTTCTTATTGTTTTTTGTGTATCTATAAACCAATGGTTTACCGCATTTAGGGCATAAACCTTCGGCGTATTCAAAAACTTTTTCAACTTTGCGGTAATCGCACATTGGAAAATTTGAACAACCAATAAATCCACCATAACGTGATTTTTTATAGACTAGTGGAGCGCCACAAACAGGACACATTTCACCTGTGGGTTCGTCTTTATCGCTATACATTATTTTATTAGCATCATCAACTTCTTTAATAAATGGATAATAAAAATCTTCTAATGCTTTTTCTCTAAGGATTTTTCCTTCTTGAACTTTATCTAGTTCTTTTTCCATTGATGCCGTATATTTAGCGTCGACAAGCTTAGGAAAATATTTATTTAATACAAAAGATGTTTTTCTACCAATTTCTGTTGTTTTGATAATTCCCTTTTCAGACTCAATATATCCATGATTTTTTAGAGTTTTAATTGTTGCGGCGTATGTTGAAGGCCTACCAATGCCTTTTTCTTCCATCAACTTAACAATTTTGGCTTCATTATAATGAGCTGGTGCTTTTGTGAATTCTTTTGAGTTGTTGACTTTGTCAACATTAAATTCATCACCTATATTCAAAGATGGGATAACGCTTTTCTTTTCATTATCATCATCGAATAAATAAATTTTGGTATAACCATCAAATAAAGGCTTTGATCCTTCACATTTAAATGATATATCACCACATACAAATGATAATGAAGTAACTTCATCAACTTTTCCTTTCATTAACGATGCAACAGTTCTTTCATAAATGAGCTTATAAAGTTTATATTCTTCAGGTTTTAAATATTCTTTTAATGAAGAAGGTGTTCTACTTAATGATGTTGGGCGAATAGCTTCATGAGCATTTTGTGCTCCATTAACTTTACTGATTTTTCTATGACCAACATATTCTTTACCATAAACATTCTCAATAAAAGTTTTAGCTTTTTTAACAAATGTGTCTGATAATGCGACATTGTCAGTACGAATGTATGTAACAAGGCCAACGTGTTCACTACCAATATTTAAACCTTCATACAAATGTTGAGCAACACGTGTAGTTATTGCGGTAGGCATATGTAAAACATTGAAAGCTTCTTGTTGAAGTGTCGATGTAGTAAATGGAGGTTTAGATTCAACTGTGTGAATTGTTTTTTTGATATCAACAATTTTTGCAGTTTTATCTAATCTAGCCAATATTTTATCGTTTTCTTCTTTATTAGCGATTTTTTCAATTTGGCTATGATCAAAGTAAACAGTCAATTTTGTATTTTCTTTAGATAAATCTAAAGATAATGTCCAATATTCTTCAGGAACAAATGAATCAATCTCAGTGTCATGATCTGCAATTAATTTTAATGTTGCTGATTGCACACGACCAGCCGATCTAGCTTTAATCTTCTTTTGGATAATTTCAGATAATTTAAACCCGATAATTCTATCCATGATACGGCGAACTTCTTGAGCGTGAAATAAATTCATATCAATAGTTCTAGGATTTTCAATTGCATAATTGATTGATTCTTTTGTAATTTCATGAAATTCAAGACGTTTGGTTGTTAAAGCATCTAATTTTAAAATTTGTGTTAAATGCCATGCGATAGCCTCACCTTCTCTATCAGGGTCAGTTGCAAGAATAACTTCGGTAGAATTCTTAACGGCTTCCTTAAGAAGATTAACGGTTTTATATTTTAACTTATCAATTACATAAGTGGCTTTAAAACCATTTTCAACATCAACTCCAAAACCACCTTTGCCATTAATGGCAAGGTCATTTAAATGGCCAACTGAAGCCATGACATTATATTGTTTACCAAGATATTTACCAATGGTTTCGCATTTATGTGGTGACTCAACAATTACTAACTTCATAATCAATTCGATATACAAATATAAATGTCAATAATGCTTGTGTCAATCTATATTATTTATAAAAGAATTAATATATATTTCTTTTACATTTTTTATCGATCAATTACATTTAATTCGTATAAAACATCCTTTCCAGAAGTTACCATTGTTGCGCCTTGTGAAATTAGTTTATTACAAAGAGAGTCAACACCAGCACGTTCAGGAACGCAACAAACAATCTTACCTTGCCCGATTGTGTGCATTGCTGTATTAGATGTTCCGGAATGTTCTTTTGCTTCAATAATCAATAGTCCACTACTTAATCCAGCAATTAATCTATTTCTATCTGGAAATCCATTTACAATATTTGTAGCCCCTGGCGGATATTCACTAATGAGTAAATGATCTTTCTTTATTTTGTTATATAAGTCTATATTTGTTTTTGGATAGCAATTATCAATAGCTGTTCCTAAAACAGCAATCGTTTTGCCATCATTATCAATCGCTACTTTATGTGCCAACGAATCAATACCTTTTGCCAAACCAGAAATCACAATCATTTCCTTTGATATCTCTTTAACCATGATTTGAGTCATTGTTTTACCATAATCTGTGTGTTCTCTAGCACCGATTACACCAACAATTTTTTTCATATCTTGAACAAGTGATAAATCACCATAGTAAAAAAGCACAAATGGTGGGCGATAAATATGCTTTAAACTATCAGGGTAATCATCATCAAGAAGTGTCACTGCATTGCATTTAAGATTTGTAACACATTCTTTTACATTTTCAGGTGTTGGATAATTAGTTTTTCTTTGAATTGTTTCATAAATTTTTGT
>CAVIPD010000047.1:20809-31189 GCA_963644775.1 bacterium
AGAATACAAAACAGAATAATAAATTAATATATCTCTTCCATTCATAAAAAAGCCTCCACTATTAAGTAGGAGGAAATTTTAAATAAGTGTTATTAAAAATCTTCAAATAAATTCATAACTTGATGTTGAGCATCATTAACAGGCTTATATGTAAATCTATGAACATGTTTAATTGGGCCATACCTCTTTAAAGCTTCAAGATGAACTTTTGTTCCGTATCCTTTGTGATTTTCAAAGCCATAATTAGGATATTCTTTTGCAAGGGCATTCATCATATGATCTCTAGTTACTTTTGCGATTATACTTGCTGCTGCAATTGGGAGTGCTTTAGCGTCCCCTTTAATAATGTCAACAACAGGCTTATCAAATCCATCAAGTTTCATCGCATCAGTTAAAATTAAATCATAATCATGTTTCAAATTATTGATTGCTTCTTTCATCGCAATTTTTGTCGCTTCATAAATATTAACTTCGTCAATTTTATCTGCTGAAACAATACCAATTCCATATGCTAATGCATCTTTTTTAATAATCTCAAAGAGTTGTTCTCTTTTCTTTTCACTTAATTGTTTTGAGTCATTTATTTCATTATTAATATACGCGCGCGGAAAAATCACAGCAGCGGCGACAACCGGGCCTGCCAAAGGACCTCTTCCTGCTTCATCGACTCCAACAATTAAATTTATATCATCAGAATAAAACTGATTTTGATAAGTTAAAGACATTTCGGTTCGCTTTCAAGACTAGCCTTTCCTAGTTTTCCATTTTTAAACTCATTTAAGAGGAGTTTTTGTGCTTTATCTATATCTAAGCCACCCTTATCAATTAAGCCTCTTCTTTTGGCGATATCAGAGAGAACCTTATTGTTATCATCATCTAACTCAGAAAGGCGATAACGATCCATTAATAGATTTGGATAATTAGCCTTTAAATAATTAAGTAAGTAATCACATAGTTCTTCATTTGGAAGGATATTTTCATTAATTGATCCGATTAGGGCAAGATTAATGGCCTTATCTTTGTCATCATAACTTGATTGGAGAATTCCGGGAGTATCTAATAATTCAAACCTATTTGATACCTTAATCCACTGCTGTGATTTGGTATGACCAGGTTTATTTTCTACACTAGTAGCTTTACGCTTAGCAATCTTATTAATAAGAGTAGATTTCCCAACATTAGGAATACCAATAATCATTGATCTAATTGGTTGAGGTTTCATACCTTTAGCAATTTCTTTTTTATGTTTATCCTCACCAAGAGTTTCGGCGTTTTTAATGATGTTTTGAATATCTTTTTGATTATTTACATCTGCAAAAATGGCTGCAAAACCGACACTATTAAAGTAATTAATCCATTTTTTAGTAATTTTATCATCTGCTAAATCAGCTTTTGTTAAAACAACTAAACGTTTCTTGTTTTTGGTTAATTCAAATAATTGATTGTTTCTACTTGAAAAGGGGATTCTAGCATCAAGAAGTTCAATAACGCAATCGATTATTTTTAGCTTTTCTTCAATTTGAATAGAAGCTTTTTTCATGTGTCCTGGAAACCAATGTATATCGTTACTCATAATTTATAAAAATTTTGGCCAAAAATGAGACACAGAAATTGGGCCAAATACTCCTTCATTATTATATCCAAGCGTTGCTTTTCCATTTATTCCTGCGACAACGCCTAAAATATTAGATTTTACAATAGGTCCAACGTCTCTAGAATCATACGAGTTGTTTTTAACACGATTATCTCCTACAACAAAGTACTCATTTTCATTAAGGGTAACAATTGTTGAACCTTGGCCTGAATAGTTACCATTAAGAACATAATAATTATCAATAGGCTGTTCGACTAGTTTAAATTCAGCTTGATCTTTTTCGCAAATATAAAGTTGCCCGTTATCATTCATACCTGGATTATTAACAAAATAAAATTTTTCTCCAGGAAGAGCGATAACACGCTTGATATTGTATGAAGCTTGCTGATAAGTGTATTTACAAACAATTATGTTGAAACGACTAATATTATTAATAACACCTTGATCTGTTGCCATAAAGCAATAATCAACATCATAGATGCCTTCTTCTTCGCCGCGAATTCTAGTTTCACCAATTAAATTACCGTCTTTATATTTGGCATCTTTATTAAATGTTGGGTACATACTTTGTCCATTAACCCATATTGGAGTGTAATAAAAACGTTGAAATAAACAAACCGCACTTACTGAAACAGCAATAACTAAAGTTGCAATTGATCCAATAAAAGCAACACGTTGCCAAATTCTTTTTTTAGCATTTGTTTGTTTCATAATTTAAATTATATTATAGAAATCTTGTAAAACAAAGTTTTCTTACGTTTCTAAATATTCGCACAAAAAAAGCCCGCACGAGCGAGCTTTTATCATCAACGTATTAGAGAGCTTCTTTAATACGTGCGGCTTTGCCAGAGAGTTTACGTAAGTAATTAATTCTACTACGACGAACTTTTCCTTTTTTAACAACTTCAATCTTAGCAATGACTGGTGAGTTAACAGGGAATGTTCTTTCGACTCCTACACCTGAAGAAATTTTTCTAACAGTGAAGGTTTCGCTGACGCCGGAGCCGCGGCGTTGCATAACGACGCCTTGGAAGACTTGAATACGTTCTTTCTTATTTTCGATAATTCTGACGCTGATCTTGACTGTGTCACCAGATGAGAATTCTGGAACATCTTTCTTGATTTGGCGAGCAGTAACTTCGTTAATGATATTTGCGTTCATTGTCTCTCCTCCTTTTTTATCGATTATTTCTTAAGGCGTTCATATCATGACTTGAAAGCGGAACGTCCGCAACGTAATGTAATTACGCAATGAAGATAATAGCAAATATATATTTGAATAGCAAGAAATTTATAAGTGTTAAGTAAAATTACTTGACACATTTATTTGCCACTACTATTATATAGAAGTTATATAAGGAGAAAAATTATGTCAGTTAAAATTAGATTGACCAGAATTGGTCGCCATAAAGAATCAATCTATCGTATCGTTGTTGCAGATAGTAGATTCGCACGTGATGCTCGTTATATCGAACAAATCGGTTACTTTGATCCAGCCAAAGGAGAAGAAAGTGCTGATATTAATGAAGAAGCAGCATTAAAATGGCTTTCAAAAGGTGCAACACCATCAGATTCAATTCGCGCATTATTTAATCGCAAAGGAATCATGGAAAAATACGCCAAATCAAAAAAAGGTGCTAAATAATGGATTTTGAAAAAATCATTCACACAATTGTTGATCCTTTCTTAATTAATCCAGATGCATTAATGGTAAGAGAATTACCAAGCACTTCAGAAGATGACATTACTTTATTAATCGTCTCTGAAAATGAAGATACTGCAAGATTAATCGGTAAAAAAGGTTCAGTTGCGAATGCACTTAGAGAGGTTGTTGCAATTGCCGGTAAAGGTGAAGGCAAGCATATTCATCTTAAGTTCGAATCTTTTGACGAAGAAAGTAAATAATGGAATATCTTTCAATTGGACAAATTGTCAGAACAGTTGGTCTTAAAGGTGAAGTAAAAGTATATCCGTCAACCCATTTTCGTGATTCTCGTTTTAAAAAAGGGAATCACGTTTTTATTTTGAATTCAAACAACGAAATTATTAGAGAATTATCAATTAAATCTCATCGTGTAAATGGTGATTGTGATAATCTCATTTTTAATGAGATATCAACTATCGAAGAAGCTGAGAAAATTGTTCACGAATATTTATGTGTTGAAAAAGATCAAAATTTCCTCGATAAGAATTCATATTTTTATTCAGATTTAAAAGGTTGCGATGTCTATTTTGATAATGATGATTATATAGGCAATGTTATTAAGGTAGAAGAATACTCAAATTATTCAACATTAAGAGTTAAAACCAACGGAAAAGATGTTCTTATTCCTTTTGTGAAAGCTTTCTTAATAAATGTCGATATTAAGAATAAAAAAATTATAATCAAGTATATCAAAGGTTTACTATGAAAATAACTATTCTTACATTATTTCCGGAAATGTTTAATGGATTCAAAGAGAATTCAATTATTAAGCGTGCTTTAGGGAAAAATATAGTTGAAATAAAAATAGTTAATATTCGTGATTATACCTTAGATAAATATGGTAGAGTCGATACCCCTCCAATTGGTGGTGGAGCAGGATTAATAATGAAATGTCAACCGATTGTTGATGCAATAAAATCAAATTCAACAAATTCTACACATAAAATACTACTTTCACCTAAAGGTGAGACATTTTGCCAAAAACGTGCTGTTATATTATCTAAACTTGAAGATATCTTAATCGTATGCGGACATTACGAAGGAATCGATGAAAGAGTTAATAACTATATCGATGAATTAGTGTCAATAGGCGATTATGTATTAACCGGAGGAGAAATTGCCGCAATGGCAATCGCAGATTCAATTATTCGTTTATTAGATGGCGCAATTAATGAATCTTCACTTAATGAAGAAACATTTGAAAGTGATTTACTAGAGTATCCTCAATATACAGAGCCAAAAGACTATGATGGTCATAAGGTTCCAGATATTCTTTATACAGGCAATCACACCGCTATTGAAAAATATCGTCGTAAAGAAGCATTAAGATTAACAAGGCAATATCGACCAGATTTATTTAATAAGCATGAATTAAGTAAGCAAGATAAGAAATTATTAGATGAATTAGATCAAAATATCGATAATCCAAAGTGGCTTATAGACGCAATAGAAAAAGGTAAAAAATTCACAAAATAAAAGAAGGCATAGCCTTCTTTTTTTTACATCATGCCAGGTGGCATCATTCCACCCATTCCTGGTGGAATCTTACCAGATTTTTGATATTGTTTCATTCGTTTCATCATTTCTTTTGTTTGTTCGTATTTTTTTATGACACGATTAATATCTGCGTTAGTTTTTCCTGAACCTTTAGCAATTCTAATCTTACGAGAATTTTTAAGAATCTCAGGATGTCTTCTTTCTTCAGGAGTCATAGAATTAACAATTGTTTCAAGATTCTTCATTTCTTTTTCAGCAGAAGATTTTTGCTCTTCGGTTAATGAAGGCATTCCAGGGATCAATTTTAATAAGCCACCTAATGAACCAAGTTTTTTAACTTTCCTCATTTGGGCAACCATATCATCTAGAGTAAATTCTCCAGAAAGCATTTTTGAAGCTTCTTTACGAGCTTCTTTTTCGTCAATTTCTTCTTGAACTTTCTCAACAAGAGTCATAACATCGCCCATACCGAGTATGCGGTCTGCCATACGATCAGGATGGAATACATCTAAATCGGACAATTTTTCGCCAACACCAGCGAACTTAATAGGAATACCTGTTAAATACTTAATTGATAAGGCAGAGCCACCACGTGCATCACCATCAAGTTTGGACATAATAATGCCACTAATTTTTAATTGTGAATTAAAGGCATTAGCAACATTAATAGAATCTTGACCAGACATAGCATCCACTAATAAAAGGGTTTCATCTGGATGTATTTCATCAGTAATATCATTTAGTTCTTTCATTAATGGTTCATCAATAGCTAATCGCCCAGCAGTATCGAGAATTAATACATCATAATGTTCGTTATATGCTTTTTGCTTTGCTTGTCTAGCGATTTCTACTGGAGAAACATCACATCCAAGAGAAAACACTTCAACTCCAACTTGATTGCCAACTTGCTTTAATTGATCAATAGCAGCAGGACGATAAACGTCGCCAGCAGCTAAAAGAACTTTTTTGCCAAGTTTTTTCTTCATTAAAAATGCAAGTTTACCAGCGGATGTAGTTTTACCTGTTCCTTGTAAACCAACAAGCATAATAATAGTCGGTTTATTAGTTTGATATGCCAGTTCAGATGAATCCGAACCAAGCAAATTAGTTAATTCATCATGGACAATTTTAACAACCATTTGGGAAGGATTTAATTTAAGATAAACTTCTTCACCAATAGCTTTTTGTTTAATAGCTTCAGTAAATTCTTTAACAACTTTAAAATTAACATCCGCTTCAAGTAATGCAATACGAACCTCTTTTAACATTTCATCCATATTGGATTCAGTTAATCGAGCTTGTCCTTTTACTTTTTTAATTATTTTTTGAAATCGTTCACTTAAAGATTCAAATGCCATTTTTTAGTTTCTCCTCTATTTCATCAATAACCTTGGTTTTTTCAGGATTATTTTGAGAACGAATATCATCAAAAACCTTGCAAATGCCAATTTTTTTGTCGAATTTATCTAATTTTTCTTTGGCTTGTTTAAGTGCATCGCTAACTGCTGTTCTTGATATATTTCTAACCTCTGAAATCTCAGATAATGAAAGGTTTAGTTCGTAATAATCTTTCATAATTTCGAGTTGAGATTGAGTTAAAAGATTTCCATATATATCTAATAAACGATTAATTCTTAATGTTTCAGACAAGTTGTTATTCATTTTCATTACCTAAACATAATCCATATAAATATTTATCAAGATCGAATTCTTCTAAGTCTTCCATCTTTTCACCTAAACCTATAAAACGAACAGGGATGCCGAGCATATCTCTAATCGCTAAAATAATGCCGCCTTTTGAAGTCCCGTCCATCTTAGTGATAACAATACCAGTAAGTTTTATGCAATCAAGGAATTGTTTTGCTTGTGATAAACCATTTTGACCAGTGGTCGCATCTATAACTAAAAAGACTTCATGAGGCGCAGAATTTATTTCTTTTGAAATTACTCTACATATCTTCGCAAGTTCATTCATTAAATTAATTTTGTTTTGAAGTCTACCTGCTGTATCAACAATTAATAAATCGACATTCTTTTCTTTTGCTTTTTTGACACCTTCAAAGGCAACACTAGCAGGATCGGATTCACTTTTACCAACAACAATTTCACAATTTAATCTATTAGCCCAAACAGTTAATTGTTCAGTTGCGCCAGCTCTAAATGTATCAGCAGCGCAAAGCATAACAGATTTGCCTTGTTTAATGTATCTATATGCTAATTTAGCGATAGTTGTAGTTTTACCGACACCATTTACACCAGCTACTAACAAAACAGTAGGTCCATCCTTAACGAACTCGATTTCATTATGAATATTACCGCCTTTAGTTGCATAACCTAAAAACATTTTATCGACGACTAATTCATTAATTGTTTTCGGATCTTTGATTCCTTGAGCTTTACTTTCACTAAAAGCTTCATCAATAATTCTTAAAGAAAGTTCAACTCCAACATCAGCTTCGATAAGTATTTCTTCAAGACGTTCAAAATATTCTTGATTAACTTCTTTATACTGACGTGAAAGTTCGTCTAATTTACTGGCGAAATTAGAACGTGATTTAGCCATGCCTTCAACATAAGTTGAAGTTTCTTCTTTTGGCTTTTTTGAAAATTTATCTTTTAATAACTTGAAAAGACCCATTATTTTACCTTATCAACTTTCTTTGCTAATGCTGCTTTTGCTGCCATTTGTTCAGCAGCTTTTTTACTATTGCCTTCCCCTATTCCAATTTCAATTCCATCAAATAAAACTCTAGAAACAAAATGCTTATTATGAGCAGGTCCAGACTCTTTAATTATTTCGTATGCTACAGATTCACGATGTTCAACCTGCATCTCTTCTTGAAGCCTTGATTTATAATCTTGTAAATCTTCAAGATGAAATTTTTGAATGTCTCTATATAACGTTGAGATTAAAAATTTTCTAACAATAGCAAATCCTTGATCTAAAAACATTGCGCCGATAAATGCTTCAAAAACATCCTCGAGAACATTATCACTTTCATGAATATTTCGTGAGAATGAATGGCCGAGTCGAATATATTCATCAAAATGATATTCACGAGCAAAATCTGCAAGTGAACGAGTACTTACAAGGGCACTTTTTAACTTGGTTAAATCTCCTTGATTCATATCACTACGTGACTTATATGAAAGTTCACTAACAACACAGCCTAAAACTGAATCACCTAAAAATTCCAATCTTTCATAATCATGATGTTTTGTCTTTGCATCAGCATTAAAAGAGGAATGCGTAAATGCCATTTCGTACAATGAAATATCGTGATAATTAATTTTAAATTGTTTTAATAATAAATTTAATTCTTTCATTTTAAATTCTCTTTAATTTCATTAACAATATTTTTCTTAGCAAGGTTATAAGCAATCATCATTGAATAATAAAATGATTCACCAGTAGCATTACCATGGGCTTTAACAGGAATTGTATTAACACCAACTAATAATGCACCACCAACTTTTTTATAATCCATTTTATTCTTAAATTCTTTGAATCCTCTTTTAGCAAATAAGTATCCAATTTTAGAACCTAGTGATGAAGTAAATGCATCCTTAATCATGCCTGACATCATTTTAGCAATACCTTCAGAACCCTTCAAAAATACATTTCCAGAAAAGCCATCGAAAACAACAACATCAGCCTTACCGTCAAAAACATAACGACCTTCGATATTTCCTTTAAAACCTTTCATATCTTTCATTAATTCATATGCTTGTTTTGTTAAAGGTGATCCCTTGCCTTCTTCGGCACCATTACTAATTAAGTAAACATTTGGATTTTGGTTATTGTATATTGCTTTATAATAAGCTTGACCCATTTTACCAAATTGCATCAATTCAGTAGGAGTGTTTTCATTTGATGCTCCAACATCTAAAAGAACAACATATTTATTTTCGATTTTAGTTGGAAAAGGAGTGATTAATGCAGGCCTATCAATACCATCAATTTTCTTAAGAATTAATGTAGTTAATGACAAAAACGCACCCGTTGATCCAGCAGAAACAACACCATCAGCTTTTTCAGTTAAAACAGTGTTAACTGCCTTATAAACAGATGAATCTTTCATTCTCATTGCTTGAAGAACTGAACATTCCATGGGAACAACGCTTTGAGAAGGAATAATTTTAACTTTTTTATTCAACGAAGAAAGTTGGCTTTCATCACCAACTGCAACAATTTCGCAATCATTGATTTCATTTAAAAATCTATTGACAGCTTCAACGGTAGGCTTACTTCCATTATCGCCACCCATCATATCTATTACTAATTTGATCATAATTAATCTCCAAAAAGTATTTTAACATGCGAAATAAATATATCATACAAAAAACAATATATTGTTTATTTATAGATATTTACGCATTCGTAAATTTTTTATTTTCTATTTCGAGTGATGCTCTTTTGATAATATGTCTAAAACCAGGTTCGTTCTTATTTTTTAAAATAAATTTTGCATCTTCTCTACTCGCTTCAATCATTCTAAAATCATTAATTAAATTTACATATGTAAAATTAGCTATACCAGATTGCTTTATTCCGCCTAATTCCCCTGGGCCGCGACGTTTTAAATCTTCTTCTGAAATCTTAAAGCCATCATTTGAAGAAACAAGAACATTTAATTTGTCTAATTCTTCACTGTCATTATCATCATAGATTAATAAACATTTTGATTTGCTTCCATCACGTCCGATTCTACCACGAAGTTGATGTAAACTAGCTAAACCAAAATGAGTAGGATCATAAATAATCATTAAATTTGAATCGGGAACATCTATTCCAACTTCTATAACACTAGTTGCAATTAAAATTGGACTCTTACCAGAAATGAAGTCTTTTAATGCAAAATCTTTGTCGTCTTGTTCCAAATTTCCGTGCAAAAGCGCAACTTTTCCTGGATATTTAAGCAAATAACGAGCGTATAAATTCTCAACACTCATCCTAGAAAATGACTCACTCATAATAGTTGGAGCAACAACAAAAATATGTCTATTTTCAGATAATGATTTTTCAATTAATTCATCTAGAACTTTATCAGAAGATTTAACAATTTTAGTTTCTATATCTCTACTTGAATGAGGAAATTCAGTTAGTGTTGAAACATCTAAATCACCATATAAAGTTAATGCTAATGTTCTAGGAATCGGAGTTGCTGACATTAATAGTAAATCAGCATGATCTCCTTTGTTAGCAAGCAGCATTCTTTGGTTAACTCCAAATTTATGTTGCTCATCAATAATTGCTAAACCTAGAGATAAATAATTAATATCTTTAGAAAACAAAATATGAGTACCGACTATAATATCGATTTTTTTATTGATTAAGTCACTTCTTATCGCAGCTCTTTCTCTTAAGGAAGATGAACCAACAAGTAATCCAACTTTTATTCCATAAGGAGTAAATAACTTCATTAAATTTTTGTAATGTTGTTTTGCTAAAGCATCAGTTGGAGCCATAAATGCACCTTGATCTCCTCGTAAATAATTTATATACAAGGCTAATTCAGCGATTAATGTTTTGCCAGTGCCAACATCGCCCTGGAGCAAACGATACATAAGCTTTGGTTTATTC
>CAVIPD010000048.1:0-7110 GCA_963644775.1 bacterium
CAGTAACATCATGCTTTTTTATAAAAGCATTTGCTAAAGCTACACCCCACGTTCCTGCTCCTAAAATTCCGATTTTCATTAGTGTCTTTCCTTCGGCTTATAAAATGAAACATTATCCATAGACCAAATCTTTTCAGTAAATTCTCCTGGAGTAACATTATTAAGTGCTTTATCAAGCACCATCATTCTTGAATCAAGTAAATCAATCATAGATAGAAGCAATGCTTCTCTAGTAGAAGGAAGAACAGGTGATCCAAATTCGAGTTGACCATGGTGAGCAAGAATCATGTGTTCTAATAGTAATGGAACTTCTGATTTAATGTTTAGTTCACTGACGACTTGTTTAAATTCAGCATACATAAGTGAAATATGACCAATTAATTTTCCTTCAACTGTTTGTTCAGGAACTGGCAAATCTTTATATTCAATTGTTTTACCAATATCATGAAGTAAAGCACCTGCAACAAGAATATCTCTATCAACTTGAGGATAAAGTTTACTTATTGCATCTGCCAAATCTGCCATTGCAAGAGAGTGATGAATGATACCACTACCAAATTCATGATGAATTCTAACTGCAGCTGGATAAGTGATGTATTTCTTATAGAAGCGTTTAATAACGGTGTTTGTAATTAAATTTACATCTGGATCTTTAAATGATTTTAAGTATTGATCAAGTTTAGCTTCCATAACTTCTAATGGAATAGGAGAAACTTTTTTAAAGTTAGATATATCAACGAGTTCTGGAGTTGTTTCCATAACATTTAAAATCTTGAATTGAAGAGCGCCTTTATATAAAGTAACTTCACCTTCGATTTCTAAAACATTTCCTGCTTGAATAATAGATAAATCTCTTTCGTTAACTTCCCATTTTTTTGCGACAATTTGACCTGTTTTATCTTGTAAAACAATATTTAAATATGTTTTGCCTTTATCAGACGCACATTTATTGACGCTCGCGATAATAAATTCATCGTGAACATGTTGTCCATCTTTTAAGTCTTTAACCCATTCTACTTTCATAATTTTTCTCCTTTAATTTTTTCAATATTAGAATATTTATAACCTTTAGATAATAAGTATTGATTGATTTTATAATCAACTTCATCTTTATTATATTTCTTTATGTAACGATTTTTAACTTTAATATAATCTTTTCTTAATGCATCCAATTCACTATTAGAATCATTATCTTTGACTTCAGTAAGTATCTTATGAGAGATTTCATAATTAAATCCATGCATTAATAGAGCTTGTAAGATATGTTTCCTTTTTTGTAGATTATTATATTTAGAAAACTTTTTTTCTATACTAGCTAAATAACGACGGGCTTTAACTAATTCATCTTTGTCGGTGAATTTATATTTATTTATTAATTCTTTTGAAATGCCTTTTTCAAAAAGAATCTTTCTAATTCTTTCTTCACCATAATTCTTATAATTAGCATTTTCAATTAATTCATTCATTAATGAAGAATCGTCAATAAGAGAACATTTTTTAAGTTCTTTTATTATATAGGTGATTTGACGAGGTTTTGCGCCTCTACTTGCTAATTTATCAATTATTTCTTTTTCGCTTCTAAATGAACTTAAAACAAGTTTTTTCGCGTATGTTAGATATTTATCTAATTCATCAATTTTCTTAAAATTCTTAATATCATCATCTGTGAGAATTTTTCCTTCATAGGGTGTTAATTCTAAATACGCGGTTTTAGATATATCAAGTTTTGAATCAGAAAATTTTAAAATGACTTTCTTTTCACCAATATGAATTCTTTCTATTTTCTTACCATTTTTGTTTGATGACATGGTTATACGCCTCCATCACACTAGTATAGAAAGTTTCAATTGAGTAATGGTCGATTGCCTTAATGGCTTCATTAAGCATTGTTTCATCTTTGTTTTTATAAAAGTTATAAACATTATGGAGTTTATCAGCAAATTCATCTTCGTTTTCAAAGAAATAACCTGTCGTACCTTCTTTAATAACATCAAGTAAGTTATGGTCGTATCGCCCAAGAGTGTATAGTCGTGACGCCATAGCCTCCATATAAGTAAGCCCTTGAGTTTCACTAAGTGAAGCGGAAACAAATGCATTACCAAGTTGATAATAATATTGCACTTCGCTAGGTTTACATGGACCTGTAAAAACAACTTTATCTTCAATACCAAGAGTTTTAGTGAGTTCTTTAAGTTCTTCTTCAGCAGGTCCTTTGCCAACAATAACCATTTTAGTTTTAATTTCTGGATATTTTTCTAAGAAACGTTTAAATGATTTAATTGAAAAATCAATACTTTTCTCTGAGGCGATTCTTCCTAAAGATAAAAGGACAAATAAATCATCACTAATGCCGAACTTCTTTTTTAAATCATTAACAACGTTTTGATCTAAAGAAGCTGGGTCAAATTTAGAGAAATCTACACCAGTAGGAATGACATGGGTGTAAACATCCATTCCAATACGTCTCATATAATCTTTAGTTTTCTCTGAAGGAGTAATAACTCCATCAACATGATTAATAATGCTTTTTGCATAATTTCTTACGATATGTTTACCAATGCGGTCAAAATATCCTTTGGTGACATAGTATGTATAATCTTCATACATAGTATGATATGTATAGATTGATGGACATTTTAATTTCTTTATTACAACGCGACCAAAAATACCTATCCCCCATTCTGATTGAATGTGGATAATCTCAGGATCAAATTGACGAAGCAATTTCATCGCTTTACGATTGTAAAATCCTGCAGCGCGATAACCATACATCTTTTTCATTTCAGGACCAGGAAGTCTAATAACTCCATCTTCATATGTCACTTCATTTGAAAAAGGGTTGGTTGTAACAACCACAACCTCATTACCGTGTTTAACAAGAATATCTCTTAAAGACTTAACAGAAGTAGCAACTCCATTAATTTCTGGTGGATAGGTATCGACAAATAATGCAATTCTCATTATTTATAATCGTCCTCTCCAGCAGTAATGGAACCCCACTGTTCTTCTTCTGGTTGTTTTTTAACTTTTTTATTTTTATGTTTCTTTTCTTTTATTGGTTTTTCATGCTTCTTGTTGCTATCTTCAATAGGCTTTTCATCATCAAAATAATCTGATTGACGATTTTCTTTCTTTTTACCAAACGATTTCAAACGATTTTGAATTTCTTTTCTTGATAAAGAAGCAGTCTCGAACATAGTATCTGAACTGGCTTTACGATTTTCGTATGTTTCAAATTGCATTGTAACAAATGTTTTTCTATCAGCGTGATGAATTTCATTTTTAGGTGAACTTCTATATAAGGCTGAAACTAAACCAGAGACAAGTAAAACAACGTGGAATGTTGAAAATCTCCAAATGATCTGCGCGGCAGAAACAATTTGAGGAGATGAATAATAATTTCCAAACATAAGGTTAAAGAAATATTCACTAACACCAGCACTACCTGGCAAAGGAATAAGTCCTGTTGTCATTTGATGATATGAACTTAGGAAAACAGATCTCCAAAATGAACCAATATTATTTCCGCCAACAGACATAACAGGTTGTTGAGTAATAACACCACCAATTTCAACTGCTTCAGTGACTAATGTGCCATCCATATTAGTTCTAAAACCAAATCCGTCTAGAGCAAGTCCTGCAAAAAACGGAATGGAGAATCTAATAATTAGAATAAGGATGTAGCAAATAAGAACAAGTAATAAAATTGGAATGTTAGATAAAAGACGTCTTAATTCAATTTTGAAGTTTTCAACTTGAATACGTAGGCTTTCTCTTTTTTCCTCAGGATTTTTTATTAAATGTAATTTTGCACAAATATTAATTCCGTGATTCATAATAAAATTATGGAATTTATGTGAATATGACATCATAAATAAACCTAAGATAACAAATAAGTTTAGTAAGAAACCCGCGATTGTTAATGGTATAGCAGGAATAGAAATTTTAGTGTTACCAAATGTAATAACGAATTCACCAATTTGGCTAATAAGTTCACCGGCAGAGAAGAAAAGACTAACAATGCCAATACCAATAAGAGCAATTTGATAGACAATAAAACTCATTATCATAATTGAGGCAGCATTACTTGTTTCGACACCTTGCTTTTTCATAGTGAAAGCTTGCATGACTTGACCGCCACTAGCGCCAGGAGTAACTGCACTATAAAAGCCACCAATCATCGATGTAGCTAAGCCTTGGTGATATTTATATTTACGAGTGTATAAGCGTGAAAAAATAAAAATGATGAAACCATCAATGCAATAACTAATAGCAACTAAGCCTAAAATAAGCAAAGTGTACTTGATATCGGCTTTCGATATTGCAGAAATAACACCGTCAAAATCTTGATAGAGCGAAAAGAATAAGGCTAAACCTGTTGCAATAATAATGATTAAAAAGTAGATTAAAAATTTAAGTTTAGGATGTTTCTTTTTTTCTTCTTGTTTATTCGAATCGTTTAAAGAAGCAATCTCATCAACAGTCTCTAATTGAATATCTGAGCCAGCTTTATCTACCATATAAATTTAATTAACGTGTTAATTCTAACACATATATTCGTAAAAGTAATACGCATATATTTTATTTAGTCTCAAAAATGCATGTAACAATTTGCATTGGTGAGTTTATTCGAATTGGAAGCTTGCCATTTGAACCAATACCGTTTGATATAATCATGCTGGTATTATTCAATTCATATCTACCACTTTGATATTCAAAGAATGGAAATATATTAATTTGACCTCCGTGAGTGTGGCCAGAAAACACTAGATCCATACCATATTTTGCATATAATTCCATCATGCTTGGACGATGTGATAATAAAACTGTTAAGTTATTATCTAATTTTGATTTAATTATATTAAGAGTTGGTTCTATTGCTTTAATTTCATCTTCTTTATCAGCAAAACTAACACCTTTTAAATCTTCGTAAGGATCTCTTAATCCTACTAAATTCATTTTTGTGCCTTTAATATCTACTACTTTATATGAATCAGTTATAACATTAATATTTGAATATTGTTTCATTAAATCAAAAAATTCTTCTTTATAAGAAGCGTAATATTCATGATTTCCAGTTATATAATAAGTAGGAATATTACTTATTGAATCAAATAATGTTTTTAAATTATTTATATTGTGTTCTTTTGAATATTGATCAATTAAATCTCCAGTTAAAAATATTAAATCAGGGTTTTCTTTTAATACTTTGTCAACCAAATAACCATTTGAATAATTTAATGAATGGTTATGAAAATCACTTAATTGTAAGATTTTTAAACCATTGAGATTTGCATCAACTTTATCAGATTTATAAACATATTGTTTTACATAAATATTTTCATCAGTTGTGAAACCCAAAATCATACCAACAAAACCAATAAGTACGCCGAGGAGTGAAAATATTTTAAAAAAGATTCTCATAATATAATTAGACAATAAATAAAAAAGAAAGACAACCAAGATGGTTGTCAATCTTATTAATGATGGTTAATAACTTGAACAGATAATGCTTGGGCTTTTTCTTGAAGTTCATTTGTTACAGCACGCTCATCAATTCCTTCTTTTCCTTGAGCAGAAAGTTTAAATGTAACTTCTAGTCTTGTGATATCACCGTCTTTAACGATCGAACTTTTCATTTCTTCAAGCGAAGCGTTGTGTTCTTTAGCAATAGAAAGAAGTATTGTAGTAATTGGAACTTCATTAGGAACAATGATATTAAACATTGGGCTAGATTTAGAAATCGCTCTTTCGATTCTTCTAAATGAAATAAGAACAAGCATAACTATAAGTGTTCCACCAATAGCAAGAATAAAGTTCATTGAGCCACAGCATAAGCCAATAGCCATAACAAGCCAAATAGTTGAAGCTGTTGTCAAACCTTTAATTCCACCGTTAAAGTGAATAATTGCACCAGCACCTAAAAAGCCAACGCCTGTAACAACTTGAGCAGCAAGTCTAGCAACATCGCGAGTAGCAAACATGGCTGGGAATCCATATATGGATATAATCATAACTAAGCATGAACCAACGCCAACCAAAAGATGGGTTCTTAAACCGGCACTACGACCACGTTTTTCTCTTTCAAAACCAATTACTCCACAAAGTAAAACAGAAAGAATAACAGCAATAACGCATAAAATAAGATTTCCCCAATTCCATGAGCTTTCAATGCCAAAATTATTATTAAATAATTGAGCAATTTCTTGATCAACTGTAACAATAGGTTTAGATGTTTCTGTGCCCATAATTTGTCCTCCGTGGTTTTAATGAAATGACAAATATATTTGTCGTTTTTAAATTATACTACAAACGTGTGAAATAGTATATAAAAAGACCAACAAAAGTTGGTCAATTTATATTATTTAATTACTTACTCCAAGTATATGTTTCTGTTGATGAAATTTCGACGTTTTCAACTACTGAATCATGCGTTAATTCGTATTTGAGTAAAATAGATTTTTTTATTGGCAATCCATTTGAACCATAACTAGCAGAGTCATCTTCTGTCGATGAGGTTTTTAGACCTTCTTTTGTTGATTCTTCGGTAAGATGAACTGACCAAGAAAGTGCATTGCCATCCGCTTTCCATGAGATATTCTCATATGCATCATTATGCGTTTTAACATATGTAGCACTAATTAAATATGCTGATGGTGTATTGATTTCAACAGTTTTGTCACTGTTAGAAATTCCAGAAGCTTCAAGATATGCCACAAGAAGTTGTGCATATTCACCACTTCCTGCAGTGATTTTAGTAACCGTGTGAACTGAGCCTGATTTTTCCTGAACATCTTCGGCTTTGAAGTTTCCGGCTATTTTAATAGCTTCTTCCTTTGAAATTGATTTAGCGCAGCTTCCAAGAAAAGCAACTGAAGCTAAGCATAAGATTGCTTTTGAGATTTTTTTCATATGAATAAAATTCCTTTCGTACGTATATTTTATTATATCATAGATAAATATCAATTTTAATTTGATGCGATTTTATAAGTTTAATACTATAAAAAATGTATTTTGAATAAATGCAATCTTATGCATTTTACGCCTAGTGTTAGGTGAACTATCCGAACAACTACGCAAAATAGAATTATTAAGTGATTCTTCTAACTT
>CAVIPD010000049.1:0-19519 GCA_963644775.1 bacterium
ACTTATTATACAGTTGAATGGTATAACTATAATGTTTTAGGAATTACTAATACAAATCCTGACGCAGATAATTCATCATGTTATTTTACATATGTAAAAGATAGTGAAGGAAATTATGATAAAACTCAATTTGGAATTCCAAGGACTCAACGTTTTGATTCTGAAAAAAATGCTGTAGTGGAAATCACTAATACTGATTTAGCTGTATATTACAAGGAACAATATATTACTGCTTATAATCATTTAGCTGTTCAGCCTTTCTATATTCAACTTCAATCAAAAACCAACTTTATTTATTCAATTTCATTCACACTTGCTATTGTCTGTAGTGGACTAGTTAACTATGTTATTATTCCTTATTTCTTTAAATTTGGATCTACGCTTGGCAAAAAGATAATGAAATTAGGGTTAGCTAATATTCAAGGTTATACATTTAAAAAACGACAACTATTAATGCGATTTATCCCATTTTTATTAACTGCAGTTGCTGCATGTTTAATTCCAACTACTCAAATATATTTATCATTTATTGTGGTGGCGGTTATTTTACTTTCCTCTTTTGGTGTAATGATGGCCTCACCGAAGAAATGTTCATTGCATGACTATACTGGTCAAACTATTGTTATTGATATTAAATCATCAATCATCTTTGATGATTCTCTTCTTGAGGAAGAATACATCATGAAAGAAGAAAATAAAGAAATTGATGAAATGTTACAAGCCGGAGAAGAACCTGAAATTTCGTATGAAAAGTGAGAATAGTGAATCAATAACTTCAATTTATGAAGCGAGCTTAGGAAAACGTTTATTAGCCGCGATATTAGATTTCCTTTTAGCTATTTTCTTATGGTTATTTTTCTCGATGGTTGTTATGACACCAATTGCAAATAGTTCACTTCACTATGGTGATTATATGCAGTTAGGTTTAGCCTATCAAACTGCCTCACATTTATATATTTATGAACAACAAAATGACGATGGAAATTATGAAATAATTGAAGTTAAAGATTACACTGAAAAAATTAATTCAAATAAAGAATCACAAATTAATTCTTTAGTGAATAAGACTGAACTTGAGCCTATTTATTATGTAACACATTTACATTATTACTACACTTCATTTTTAACTGGAGTAGGGGTAGAAATGCCTAATAATTCAGAGAAGAAAACTTATGACATGGAACAAGATCATTTTGTTTCTCCTGACTATAAAGATGTTGTAAAAGATACATCAGTTTTGCCGAAGGATTATTACACGACTTCTTGGTTTAATAAAGAAATTCTTAAAATTGGCGGAGACGGTGATAAATACTTCGATTGCGTCGATGTAAATTCGCTTCCAACAGTAAAAACTTTTGCCACAGAAGATGAACTAGCGGATTGCCGTAATTATATGCGTAATTTATGTAATAACGCAGCGGCAGATTTATATTATCGAGGGTATTATCAAGATATTAATAATAACTTAAAAGGAATTCAAATATTTATTGTTATTCCGCCTTATGTTTTAGCAATGTGCTTACTTTATTTAGTTGTTCCATTGTGCTTTAAAAACGGTGAAACTTTAGCAAAGAAATTCTGCCATTTAGCATTGGTAAATAAAAATGGATACGCTATTAAAAAACGTCAAGTAATCTTTAGATTCTTTGTCTTTTTCTTATGTATAACATTGTCTTTATTTATTATGGGTATTGGCATTACATCATTTGCAACTCTTGGAGTTGGAATATTCATTATGTTTATTGTTACATTAGTGAATAAGTCTCATCGCGCTCCACATGACTATGCCGCTATGACAATAGAAATTGATACTTTAAAATCAGTGTGGTTCGAATCAAAAGAAGAAGAAGAACGTCATGAGCAGGAACTCATCGATAAAATGAATCGTTATAAATCTCATAAGGTTGAGAACAAAAACATCATTCAAATCGGTGATCAAATCATCGACGAAAAACTTAAAAAAGAAATCGAAGAAAACAAGAAAAACGAAAAATAATTATTATTTTATCCAAAGAATACCGACGTTTTGCTCGGTTTTTCTTTTAATGAATTAAAGGGCTTTCATTTATAGTTGTCTAAATAAGGTTAACTATGTTATTATCTTTATGTAGTAAAAACAGCTACGAATTTACACCATAGGAGGTACAAACTACATGGAAGTAAGAATTGAAAATCTTACGAAAACCTTCGTCGGTCGAAAGGGTGCAAAAACAACTGCTGTAAGTCAAATGAGCTTCACTATACCAGACGGAAAACTCGTCGGTCTTTTAGGCCCATCCGGCTGCGGTAAGTCAACAACACTCTATATGATTGCAGGCTTGCATAAACCGACTGACGGTCACATCTGGTTCGGTGATGAAGATGTTACAAATTTACCTCCAGAGAACCGTGGCATTGGTTTAGTTTTTCAAAACTATGCTCTATATCCACATCTCTCTGTGAGACAAAACATTGAATTCCCACTAGATAATGTTCGCTTCCCTGGTCCTTTTGGCGATGAAGAAAATAGACTTCGTGATGTCAAACATGACCAAAAGCAAACTGCAGCTGACTTAAAAGCTGCTTATAAAGCTATTGCTGTTGCAGAAGCTAATATTAAAAAATATTCAGTCAAAGCAGAAAACGCAATTGCTAGCGGAGATGAAGAAGGCGCAGCACACTTCAATGAATTAATTGAAATTGCAAAATCCTCTATTGCTGATGCAAATGAAAGAGTTGTTCATTTAAATGAGCATTCTGAATATTTACTTGGCGAACTAGCTGTTGCTGAAGAAGCATTAGCAAAAGCAAAAGAAGATTTCAAAGCATTAAAAATTTCAGATCCTGAAGCTGCTAAGCAAAAAGCAAAAACTAGACTCTCAAAAGCTGAGAAGGATGCTATTGCGTTAGAAATGGCTAAAATCGTCGATATTGCTCCATATCTTGATCGTAAACCAAAAGAGTTATCAGGTGGTCAACAACAACGTGTCGCTATTGCTCGTGCTTTAGCAAAGAAACCTCGTGTTCTTCTACTTGATGAACCATTATCAAACCTTGATGCTCGTTTACGTTTACAAACTCGTGAAGAGATTAAACGTATTCAACGTGAGACAGGTATTACGACTGTCTTCGTTACACACGACCAAGAAGAAGCGATGTCTATTTCTGACACAATCGTCGTTATGAAGTTTGGCGTCATTCAACAAATCGATGAACCACAAAAGGTTTATGAAGAACCAGCTAACTTATTTGTTGCTAAGTTCTTAGGCTCACCAGCTATTAACGTTTTTGATGGCGAAATTAAAAATGGAAAACTTTTACTTAATGGCGAAGTTTTTGATGATGATGCTTGCTACAAGAAAGCATTCGTTCATAACGTTGATGTTGAAGAAGAAGAAACTCTCGAATCAGGTGAAGTTGTTAAACATATAGTTTCACAAGAAGTCGAAGAAAAAGACAGAAAAGTCAAAATTGCTGTTCGTCCTGAAGCATTTTCGTATGATGAAAAGAAAGGTAACATTGTTGTCGATGTAAAACAAATCGAAAACATTGGCCGTGATATTAACGTTATTGGTAATGTCGAAAATCAAGATGATAATCATATGAAGATTATTATTCCTTCAGAACTACGTGATAAAGTCCTCGGAAAAGCAAAACTTATGTTTAATGCAAAACGTTTCTATGTATTCGAGGAATCAGGTGAAAGGATTAAATAACTTTTGTTATTTATAAGAAAATAATATGGCCCTAAAAAGAAAAGAAAGGAATGTTGAGGAAGTTAGTGTTAACGCCGATGGCACAATGTCATTCGACGCTAGAAACGCACGCCTTATTTCTAAAAGACGTAGAGTAACTCTCCCACAATGGGCAACAGCGTGGATCGTTTTGATTCCTGCCTTGATATTTATTGTGTTATTTATGTTCTATCCGATCATTAACACATTCTTCATGGCATTCATTCAAGACTTCCGTTGGGTCGCTGGTGGTGGTTCATTTGCATTAGGTAACTTTATTCGTGCCTTATCAAAACCATGCCAACAATTAGATCCAGCGACTGGACAATGTATTGTTTACAACACATTACCTTCGTTCGGTTTCGGTAACTTTGTTACAGTATTAACAGATTCTGTCTTCCCTAAGACGATCTTAAATACTCTTGAACTCGTTGTTATTGAAGTTCCTCTAACAATCTTGATTGCACTCTTGATTGCTACTTTCCTTAACTCAATTAAAGCTTTAAGAGGCTTATACCAAACCATTTTCTTCCTACCATATGTTACTAACACAATCGCTCTTGGTTTAGTCTTTAACATGCTATTCTCAAGCGGACAAGGTGGCATTATGAATGTTATCTTGGGTGCATTTGGTGTCACGCCAGTTAACTGGTTGTCACCATTAAGAACAGAATGGTCAGGCCCAGCGCAAAGATTTACACAAGGTGTAGTTATCGTTATTTACGCTGTATGGAATGGTCTAGCCTTCAAGATTCTTGTCTTCATGGCAGGCTTAGCCACAATTGATAAACAGTATTACGATGCTGCTAAGATTGATGGTTCATCAAGCTTTACCATTTGGAGAAGAATTACCCTCCCATTATTAAGTCCACAAATCTTATACATTACAGTCACATCATTTATTGGTGCGTTTAAAATGTATACAGGTGTTACGGCGATTTATTCCTCACTCAATAAAGGTGCTTACTACTTCGGTGGTGAGAAAGGTGAAGAATGGATGCCAGTCGTTGGTTGGATTTACAAACAACTAGATTCAACAGGTATGTACTTTGATAAGCCAGGCGTTGCTGCTGCTGGTTCTTTAGTACTTCTTGTAATCATTTTATTCATTACTCTCATTCAATTTGGTGTATCCAAAAAGAGAGTTCACTATTAGAAAGGAGCAATAAAATATGGCAGAACACGCTATGTACTTCGCTGACGCAGGCGAATTAAGAAGATTTAAAGCCAGACAAATTATTATTAAAGTTTTACTTTATTTATTCTTAACAATCTTTGCGTTATTTATGTTGCTCCCGTTCATCTTCATGATTATGGCTTCACTTATTGATGCCTCAGCATTTGAAAGATTTACCCTTTATGCCGAATTTGATAAATTGGGCTTTGCCAACTGGACGTTTAAAAACTACGAGTTGATCTTTGCCACAAAATATCAAAATAACTTAGGACAATGGGTTTCACGTCCTTCATTCGCACAATATTTCTTAAATACACTTATTGTCGCTATTGGCTCAACAACAGTCACAGTCGTGACAGCTGTTCTAGCAGCATTCGCCTTTGCACGTCTTGAATTTAAAGGAAAAGATTTATTATTTACTCTTCTTCTTGCAACAATGATGGTTCCTGGCGAAATGATGGTTATCACAAACTATCAAACAACAGTTCAATTAGACTGGAAATTTACATTCGCGGCCTTGATATTAGTTCACGGTGTCAGCGTCTTCTATATTTTCTATCTAAGACAAACATTCCAACAAATTCCTAATGAATTATATCTTGCCGCAAAAGTTGATGGTGTCGGTGATGTTGGATATTTATTCAAAGTCATGATTCCTATTGCTATGCCAACAATTATGACAATTGTCATTCTTTGTTTAATGGGATCATGGAACTCATTCATTTGGCCAATGCTTGTTGCTAACGGTAACCACAAAGGCACAAATTATGATATGAAGCTTGTTTCTAACGGACTTATGTCATTGTTCTCAAGCGATGTTGCTAAAGGACAAGATGCCGTTAAGATTGCAGGCTCAATGGTCGTTACTGCACCATTATTCGTATTCTTTATCTGTTTCCGTAAATACATCATGCGTGGTGTATCACGTAGCGGTATTAAAGGATAATAGGCATTATCACCATTTGGTGTTAAATACATTTGAAAGGAGTTTATATGCATAAATATGCAAAACTAACAACTGCAGCTATGCTTGGCGCTCTTATTTGTGGAGCAGCTACAGGCTGTGGTGGAAAAGCTGATCTTGTCTTCTGGTCAGGTTTCGGCTCTTCCTATACAACCGCTATCAACAGCTTAGTCGATCGTTACAAAGCTATTTCAGGCGTTACAATTGATAACCAAACACAAGGTTCATATGATAAGTTACAAAGTAACTTAAATAACAGTATTTCAACTGCTTCATATCCAAACTTTACACACGGTTATCCAGATCACTTCGCAGGCTATATTAAGAGTAGTATTCAATTACCACTTGATAGCTACATCAAGGCCTACGATGAGGCTCATGGTACAGACTTATTAAGTGATTACTATGCACCATACATGAAGGAAAATAAATCCTTAATGTTCGATGCTCAAGGTAATCCATATGTAATGGGTCTTCCATTTAACAAATCAACCGAAGTTATGGGTTATAACGGATACTTTATGGATTATGCTTTATCACTTGATCCAACCGTTAAAGTTCCAGAAACTTGGGAAGAATTAATGACCTTAGGTCCAAAATTCATGGCTGTCATGGATACTTTATACGAAAAGAATCTCTATGGTATTCCAACAGCAGAAGATCCAGAAAAATTCTCATCATATGCAGTCGGTTTAGAAGCACCTTCAGCAGATTATGAACAAATTCTTGACTGTTCAAAAGTCACAAAGGACAAGTTCAAATTAATGTGTTGGGATTCATCCGACAATATGTTCATCACAATTGTCAGACAATGGGGTGGTGTCTATACATCATACACATCCGATGACGCTAAAAAATATGGACATGGATGGGCAGAATTTTATAGCGGTGAAAATGCTGTAAAAACAAAAGCCGCTTTAAAAGTATTCAAAGATCTTTATGATTTAGATTACTTCGGTCTTCCAGGCGATATTTCAGATGACTCATACTCATCAACAGGTTTTAAAAACAACCAAACAATGTTCACAATCTGTTCATCTGGTGGTTTAAGTTACAACATTTCAACAACACGTTTCAAACTTGCTCCTATTCCATATCACGTAATTGATGGTGTTGCCCAAAAATACGTTATTTCACAAGGAACAAACTTAGCCTTACTCGACCAAGGCAGTGAAGAAGATAAACAAAAAGCATTTGATGCCATGGTTGGAATGTCAACAGGTGAACTTCAAGCATCATTCGCTGTTGAAACTGGATATTATCCAGCATCAGCAAGTGCTACAAAAGCAGAAGCTTATCAAAACCTCTTAAATAACAAACAAGAAAATCCAACTCAACGCGCTTATCAAGAATCAGCTGTTCTTAATGAACAATACTATATGAAAGAGTCAGAAGGTTGGGAAAAATTCGTTGATCCTGGATTTGTCGGTTCATCCGCAATCCGTTCAGAAGTTAAGACCATTATGTCAATCGTATTTGCAGGCGAAAAGACATTTGATGAAATCCTTACTGAATCATACGATAGAATTAAATCTTACACACATCAATAAGAGAAAGAAAACTTATGAAATTCACTAAAGCATTAGCATTTACTTTTATACCAGTACTGATTGCTTCCAATTTAAGTAGTTGTTCAGGCGATACATTTGCAACCCCATTTACTGATGCATGTAAATTAGTCGAAGTTGTTAAAGCTGACGAAAAATTTACACTACCAAGTGATGGAATACATGCTTTAGGTGAAGTTACAATCGCTGAAGTGGTTGATGGTGATACATTCAATTTTTATAATGGAAGAGGTGTTGATCCTAAAACCACCAGCGACATAAGTTATCCTCTTCGTTTTGAAGGTGTTAATACCCCTGAATCAACCGCAAGAATTGAACCTTGGGGTGTTAAAGCATCACAATTTGTTAAATCAATCCTTTGGGATAGTTCAAATGAATGCCAAAAACCTTATAGTGTCGTTTTGCAAAACGATATCTCAGTTTACGGCCAATTAGACGGAACTTCATCTAACCGTTATTTAGGTTTTGTTTGGTATAAAATGACTGAATCATCAGATTATCGTTTACTTAACCTTGAAATAATTGAACAATGCTTCTCAAAGAACTTACTATCATCATATTCTTCATTTTGCCCTTATTATGATTCATTTGTTGAAGCAGCAAAAGTAGCTGCAAAGAGCAAAAGAAGAGTATTTGGCGAAAAAGACCCAGGATATGATTATACAAACTCAATCTTGGACGTTACTATTCATTATCTTTTAGATAATTACGAAAACTTAGGTGTTTCTAGCACAGACACGGATTCAAGCTCAGATTCGGGCGTCAATGTTAGACTTACTGCCTTAATTCTCGCTTTCAGTGGAGATTCCACATTTATTCGTGACGTTAGTGATCCTTATTCCGATGGAAAATATGCATCCATATATGTATATACCGCTTTAACTGTTGTGGCTATGGCGACAACATATAGAGTCGGAGAAGTTATTACTTTTGTTGGAAAAGCAACAACATATCATAATAATGTTCAGATCACTGACGTTAAAAACGTCACAACCGGAACAAAAGATGAAAAGATTAACGTAGAGCTTGATCCAAAAGACTATGGAATCAATCTTATGTCCGATTGGCAAGATGAAACAAAAGTCAATGCAGTAAAAGCTGCGGCCGCTGAAAAAGGTTGGGCATATGATTTAATGCCAATCGATAGAGTCGAGGCATTTAATACAGTTTCAGAATTATCTGATTTTGAAAAATACGTTGGCGACTTTGTCAAAGTTAAATTAACTGTTCGTCCTGGCGACGCTGATGATGACAAACCTACTTTGGATGAAAAAGTAGAAGACTGCTATCGTTTAGATAGCGATGGGCAAAGTATTACTTACCTTGCCAAGACAGCTTCTAATGTCAAAATTGCAATTAGAAGTGTGTTTTATCAAAAAGGCTATTACGGCTTAGGTGCTTTAATATCTGGCTCAACTTATTATGTAATTGGCCAAGTTGCTAAGCACTATAAAACATATCAAATTGTTGTTCCCAATAAGAACACAAAAAGTCCTGCTGCTCATGGCACAGATGGATATGTTTATTTAGCTGAGTAGATATATTTGAAAGGAAAAACAGAACTATGAAAAAATTTGCTGGTATTGCTCTTGCTATTGCAGCAGCAGCATCATTAGCAGCCTGTGGAAGTAACTCAGCCGCTGAAAAGAGCGCAGTTGAGAAAACTCTCAAGGCATCAATCTGTACTGTTACAGCTAGTGGAAACCCATTAATGCCTGATGTTGAATCAGAATTAAGTGGTACTTCAAACGATGCATTAACTGTTACAGTACAACAAATTACACCAATTGATGGTGCTAAATACACAGTCAACATCTCTTGGTCATGGGATGAATCACTCAATGAAACCATTAAATTAGTTGATCTTGATGATGATCCAACCCATAAGAAAATGGAATTCAATTACCCTGCAGTTGGTGCAGAAGCAGTCTCAATCGAATTCAAAGCCAGCGCAAAATGTGGTGGTCAAACTAGTGAAGCTACATTTAAAGCTAAATTAACTGCACCAGAAACAATCTATGATCCATACACAATCGCTCAACTATACGAGAAGAACGATTCTGGTACAAACTTCAAGATTGTTGGATCTAATGGTAAGATCACTCCAAACCACGATCAATCATTCCTCTATGTTATGGTCAGTGGAAAATTAATTTACAAAGCACCAGATAGTAACTGGGGACTTCTCGCTGATGGAGCAAATGTTATTCAACTTTATCGTCTTGATGCCTCATCAGACAATGATAAAGCAATTGTTGGTAACTACATTACAGTATACTGTGATGTATCAAATGGTTATGGAAACCTTCAATTGGCTTACATTAATAAGATTGAAGCGATGACTGATCATAGCAGCATTGCTGAACCAACAAGCTATGTTGAAATGAAAGCCGGTGTTAACGATTCAACTTCACCTGATTATGTCTCATTCTGTGACAATAACTACATGAACTCACTTGCTACCGTTACAGGTACTTATGTTGAAGGTTCAGGCGCCTTCTCACCAGATGCTCGTTGGACATTTGGTCTTAAAGTTGATGAAACACATACAATCACTGTTGCCTACGATTACCATGTCGCAAAGAATACAGGTGCTGATATTGGTGCTAACTATGCATCAATTATTGCTGCTGCTACAGCATCAACAAAACTCACTGTTAAAGGCACAATCCGTTGGTCAACAACAGATGGCACACATACAATCGGTGGTGCAGGTGGCTGGACAATTACTCCATACTTAATGGATGATATCGTAGTCGCTGCTTAATCTTTGATTAATTAAAAACTGAGCTCGTTATAATAACGGGCTCTTTTTTGTTTGCAAGTTAAGAATATATAGAGTATATTATTAAAGCAATGCGCCATTAGCTCAGCTGGTAGAGCAACTGACTCTTAATCAGTGGGTCGTGAGTTCGAATCCTACATGGCGCACCACTTAAAATAAATAAAGATCGATATTATATCGGTCTTTTTATTTAATAAAAAAGATATATAATTTTTTATATGAAAACTTTTATTCTTCTTTCTGCTGTTCCCGGTGCAGGTAAATCTACTTGGGCGGAACAATATCGTTTAACTTATAAACATGTTTATGTTGTTTCTAGTGATGATATTAGAAAAGAAATTACTGGAGAATATCAAAATTTTCAGCACGAAAAGGAAGTTTGGGATCTATTTCTTAATCGCATTTTAGAATATCGTGATAAGTATAGCGATGTCACAGTTATAGCTGATTCAACTAATATTCAAAATAAATATCGTATGATATATGCGAAAAATGTTGTTGGTTTTGATCGAAAAGTTTTAGTTGTATTTAAAAAAACATATGAAACTATTCTTAAACAAAATCTAGAACGTAATCCAAATAAGATTGTTCCTGAACCAATACTTAAATCAATGTGGGATACTTATGAAGAGCCTAGTAATGAAGTGATTGATAACTTTGACGAATATATGGTTATTTACAAATGGTTTGACTCTTCTAAGGTAAAACAATCATTTCACTATAAACCTTAAATATTTTCTTTGTTATAATTAATACACATATGAATAAAACTACAGCCAAAAAATATCTTTCAGTTATTTCACTTACAAAAAAGAAATACATAACAAGTGAACAACTTTCTAGACAAATGGGAATTTATCCAGAAATTATAAATGAGCAACTCTCCATGTTTGAGCCAACATTGGCAATGGATCCATCTTTTAATTTGAAAGATTTAATTCCTGCTATTGAAGAATATATTGCTTCATTAGAAGCAACAAAACATAAAGTCGCTCGCGTTGAAGCTAAAAAAGAATCAAAGAAATATAAATCTGTTAGTGATTTTGTATACCAACACATGACTGTTGGGGGATTAGTTAATAGAAACGCTTCGCTAAGTGAAAAAGACCTTAAAGTTCTACGTAAATTAATTAATGAAGAACTCGAAGAATTAAAGAAATAATTCTTAATTATTAATGAAATCGGTTTCAATACCGATTTTTTTATTGAATACATAGTTTATAAAAACTATAATTGATGTATTACTTAAAGGAGTTTTATTTATGGAGATAAAAAAATCTTTTCTCTCAGTCGATGGTAATACTGCCGCTGCAATCGGTAGTTACTATTTTACCGAAATTGCTGGTATTTATCCAATTACACCAAGTTCTCCTATGGCCGAATTAGTAGATGTTTACGCTGCTCAAGGTAAGAAGAACTTTTTTGGTACTCCAGTAAAAGTTGTTGAAATGCAAAGTGAAGCAGGTGCTTCCGGAACAGTCCATGGCGCACTTCAAGCTGGTGCTTTAGCAACAACTTATACTGCTTCGCAAGGTTTATTATTAATGATTCCAAATCTTTATAAGTGGTGTGGTGAACTTCTCCCTGCTGTTCTTCATGTTTCAGCTAGAAGCTTAGCTACACGTTCGCTTTCAATCTTTGGTGATCATCAAGATATTTACGCTTGCAGACAAACAGGTGCAACAATGATTTGTTCACATTCAGTTCAAGAAATCGCTGATCTTGCACCTATGGCTCACTTAATTGCTATTGAGTCCAGTGCTCCAGTTCTCCATTATTTTGATGGATTTAGAACATCGCATGAAATTCAAAATGTCGAATTTATTGATAGTGAAGTATATAGAAAACTTCTACCAATGGATAAAGTCGAAGAATTTAGAGCTCGCGCTTTAAACCCACATACACACCCTGTTACTCGTGGTGGAGCAGAAAACGATGATATCTACTTCCAAGGTAGAGAAGCTCAAAATGAGCACTATAATCATGTCATCGAAATTGCTGAAAAATATTTCAAGAAAGCTAGTAAACTAACTGGTCGTCCATATGCGCCATTTACATACTACGGTGATCCAAAAGCCAAATATGTTATCGTTGCAATGGGTTCAGTAACAGAAACAACAATTGAAGTTATCGATGAACTTACTAAAGCAGGTAAATCTGTCGGTTTAGTTAAAGTTCACTTATATCGTCCATTCTCCGCTAAACATTTAAGTAAAGCTCTTCCAAGAAGTGCCAAACGTGTCGCTGTCTTAGATAGAACTAAAGAAATGGGTGCTAGTGGTGAACCATTATATCTAGATGTTGTTGCAGCCTTAAAACAAGTTGGTCGCAAAAACATTGAAGTTTATGGCGGCCGCTATGGTTTATCAAGTAAAGATACTCAACCAAAGCACATTAAATCTGTTTATGATTTCCTTGAAAAAGAACCATTCCACGGATTTACAGTCGGCATTGACGATGATGTTACACACCTATCAATACCTGTTGATGAATCATTCCATATTAAAGGTGATTACACATCATGCTTATTCTATGGTTTAGGTAGTGACGGTACAGTCTCTGCTAATAAATCATCAATTAAAATTATTGGTGATGCTACACATCAATACGCTCAAGCATATTTCCAATATGACTCACGTAAAGCTGGTGGCGTTACTCGTTCACATCTTAGATTCGGACATTCACCAATTCGCTCAACATATTATGTTGAAAATGCTGATTTCATTTCATGTTCACTTGATACATATGTTCTTAAATTTGATATGATTAAGAACCTAAAAGTTGGTGGTACATTCCTTCTTAACACTGATATGAGTGATGAACAACTTGAAAAATCTCTTCCAAATCGTGTTAAACATCAATTAGCAGAAAAGAATATTAAATTCTATGTTATTGATGCTAATAAAATCGCTGCAGAAATTGGAATGGGTCGTCACACAAACACAATTCTTCAAGCTTCATTCTTCTATTTAAATCAAGGTATTATGCCATATAACGAAGCAAATGAATGGATGAAGAAATTTGCTAAGAAGACATATTCGAAGAAAGGCGAAGAAGTCGTTCAACTCAACTACCGCGCTATTGATGCAGGTACAGAAGGACTTCGTGAAGTTAAAGTTAAACCTGAATGGGCTAAACTTCCTTCATCACGTCAACGTGAAATGTCAGGTGATGCTTATTTCGACACTTATGTAAATGTTGTTGGCACACTTGATGGTGATACACTTCCTGTCTCAAAATTCAAAGAATTTGAATTACTTGATGGCACAATGAATAACGATATTACATTTAAGGAAAAACGTTCGATTGCAGATAGAGTTCCAGTTTGGAATAGTAAAGATTGTATCCAATGTAATAACTGTGCATTTGTTTGCCCTCATGCAACTATTAGACCATTCTTGTTAAACGAAGAAGAATTAGCTAAAGCTCCTAAACTCGTTCAAGACGATACATTAGTAGCAATGGGCGCTAAAGATCTAAAATATCGTCTACAAGTTTCTCCAAAGAACTGTGTCGGTTGTGGATTATGTGTTACAGAATGTAATGCTAATAAAATTGGTAAGAAAGCTCTTGTTATGGTTGAAGCCAAATCACAATTCGCACAAGAAGAAGCCGCTGATTATTTGTTTAAACATGTTTCTTATAAAGCTGATGCTCTTCCAGAAGCACTTCAAAGTTCAGTTAAAGGTGTTGGATTCTTAATGCCTTATATGGAAATTTCAGGTGCATGTGCTGGATGTGGTGAAACTCCATATTATCGCTTAGCTTCTCAATTATTTGGTAAAGATATGCTTGTAGCTAACGCAACAGGATGTTCATCAATTTATTCAGGCTCAACTCCATTAACTCCATTCTGTACAGATAAGAATGGCGAAGGTGTTGCTTGGGCAAACTCATTATTCGAAGATAACGCTGAATTCGGCTACGGTATGAGAGCTGCTGTTGATTACCGTTTAGGTCAAATTGTCAACATTCTTGAACCAGCATTACATCGTAGCGGTGTAAGTAAAGAACTTAAAGCTGCCATTCGTTCTTATTTAGAAAATATTAAGAACAAGAAAGAAGCTCGTAAGGTTATTCCTACACTTATTAAGTTAGTGAAAGAAAGTAAGGATAGAAAGATCAAAGAAGTTCTTGCTTATGAAAGAGACTTACTTGATAAATCAGTTTGGATTATCGGTGGCGATGGATGGAGCTATGATATTGGCTACGGTGGTGTCGATCACGTCTTAGCAAATGACCAAGATGTTAATGTCATGGTTCTTGATACCGAAGTTTATTCAAATACTGGTGGTCAATCTTCAAAATCATCGCAAACTGGTAGCATTGCTAAATTTACTGCCTCTGGTAAGACCGGTGAAAAGAAGAACCTCGCACTCATCGCAATGAGTTATGGACACGTCTATGTTGCTCAAATCTCATTGGGCGCAAATCCTGCTAAAGCAATTCAAGCAATGAAGGAAGCTGAATCATATAACGGTCCTTCACTTATTATTTGCTATGCACCATGTGCAAACCATGGTATTAAAGGCGGACTTTCAAACTCAATGAAAGTTGAGAAGAAAGCTGTTGAATGTGGTTACTTTACAACATTCCGTTATGATCCACGAAATGCCGCACTTGGTAAACCAGCATTAACAATTGATTGTGCAGAACCAGACTTCTCCAAATTCCGTGAATTCGTTATGGGAGAAACTAGATTCTCACAACTTCCAATCGTTAATCCTGCTCACGCTGAAGAACTCTTACAAAAGAGTGAGCGTTGTGCAAAAGAACGTTGGGAAAGAATTAAAAAGTTCGGTTTATAATTTGTTATAAGGTCTTAGATTTATCTAGGACCTTTTTAATAAAATTAATTACCCGTATTCAAATTAATTTAATTTGATTAAAGTTAAATATTTAAAAGCAAAAATTAAAAGAACCTTACGGTTCTTTTTTGTTTGATTCAATGGTCGGGATGACGAGATTTGAACTCGTGGCCTCTTCCTCCCTAAGGAAGCGCGATACCAAGCTACGCTACATCCCGAATGAATATATTGTAGCAAAAATGTATACATATAGTCATATTATTTCATTTGTGATAAAATCACACTGGTATGGAAAGTAAATATATTGTCGTTAAAGGCGCAAAAGAAAATAATTTAAAAAACATCAATGTAACAATTCCAAAATACGCATTGAATGTTTTTACTGGTTTATCTGGATGTGGTAAAACAACTTTGGCGTTTGACACAATATTTGCAGAAGGACAACGTCGATTTGTTGAATCGCTTTCTAGTTATGCTAGACAATTTTTAGGTGGAATGGAAAAACCTGATGTTGATTCAATAGAAGGATTATCGCCAGCTATTAGTGTTGATCAAAAAACGACATCTCATAACCCTCGTTCAACTGTTGGAACGGTAACTGAGATTTATGATTACTTTAGATTGCTTTTTGCGCATATCGGTGTTCCATATTGTCCAAAACATCATGAACCAATTGTTGCTTTTTCACCTAGTCAAATGGCGGATATTGCTATGCAATATGAAGAAGGAACAAAACTTCAAATATTATCTCCTATTGTTAAAAATGAAAAAGGTACTCAAAAAGATACTTTGATGCATATTAAACAACAAGGTTTCGAAAGAGTAAGAGTGGATGGAACTATTTCTAGAATTAATGAACTACCTCCATTAGATAAAAACAAACGTCACGATATTGAAATTGTTGTTGATAGAATCGTTATTCGTTCTGATTCAAAATCAAGAATTAGTGAAGCGTGTGAATTAGCATGCGATTATTCTAAAGGTTATTGCATTTTGCTCACTGATAATACTGAAAGACTATTAAGTCAACATCATTCATGTTCAAAATGTGGTTTCTCTGTTCCTAAACTTGAGCCTAGATTATTCTCATTTAATGCTCCACTTGGATGCTGCTTAGATTGTCATGGCCTAGGTATGAAAAGAGAATGCGCTAGAGATTTATTAGTTCCTGATGAAACATTATCTTTAAATCAGGGCGCAATTCGTTGGTATAGAAATATTGTTGGAACTAAAAATATTGAATGGCAAGAATTTACATACTTATGTAAGTTATATAAAATTGACATGGATAAACCATTCAATAAATTAACCGAAAAAGAAAAAGATATTATTTTTATCGGTTCGGAAAAAGAATTTAAATATGAAATTACTTCTGTAAACGGCAATGTTATGCATCGCAATGGCGTGATTGAAGGCATTAAAACTAAAATTGATAGACTTTATAATTCAACATCAAGCGAAATGATGAGAGGCATATATGAATACTATATGCGTGATAGTGAATGTACAACATGTCATGGTTCAAGATTAAACGAAACTGCTTTATCGGTTTTAATTAATGGCAAAAATATTTATGAATTTACATGTATGTCTATTGAAGACTTACAAAAATTTCTTATTGATACAAAATCTAAATTGACTCCTAAAGAAACTGAAATTTCTAAACTAATCTTTAAAGAAATTGAATCTAGAGTTCAGTTCCTTATAGATGTTGGCTTAGGTTATTTAACTTTATCAAGAATGGCAATGACTCTTTCTGGTGGAGAATCACAACGTATTCGACTAGCAACTCAAATTGGAAGTAAACTATCAGGAGTTTTATATGTTTTAGATGAACCAAGTATTGGCTTACATCAAAAAGATAATGATAGATTGATTGCTACTATGAAAAATATGGTTGAACTTGGTAATACCTTAATTGTTGTTGAGCATGATGAAGATACAATGAGAGCTGCAGATTATATTGTTGATATTGGTCCTGGTGCTGGTATTCATGGTGGCGAAGTAACTGCCTCAGGCTCATTAAAAGATATTATGAATGAACCTAAATCAATTACCGGCCAATATTTATCTGGTAAAAAGAAAATTGAACTTCCTTTAATAAGAAGAAAAGGAAATGGCAAATATATTGAAATCATTGGCGCAGAGAAGAATAACTTAAAGAAGGTTAATGTTAAGATTCCTCTAGGGACATTCACTGTTGTTAGCGGTGTTTCTGGATCTGGCAAATCTTCTTTAGTGAATCAAACGCTTTATCCTGCTATTAAAAAGTACTTAACCAAAGACGATGATATTTTGCCAGGAAAATATAAAGAAATTAAAGGATTAAATAACATCGACAAAGTCATTACAATTACTCAAGATCCTATCGGTAGAACTCCTAGAAGTAATCCAGCCACATATGTTGGACTATTTGATGATATTAGAAGTGTTTTTGCTGAAACTATTGATGCTAAAACACGTGGATTTGATAAAGGTAGATTCTCTTTTAATGTTTCTGGTGGTAGATGCGAAACCTGTCAAGGCGCAGGAGTAATGTGCATCCCAATGAATTTCTTGCCAGATGTTTACGTTAAATGCGATCAATGTCACGGCAAAAGATATAATGATGAAACTCTTGAAGTTACCTATAAAGGCAAAAATATCTATGAAGTTTTAGAAATGACAATCGAAGAGGCATTAACGTTTTTTGAAGCTCGTCCACTTTTAAAAAGAAAATTGCAAACTCTATATGATGTCGGATTAGGATATGTTAAATTAGGTCAACAAGCTACTACTCTTTCTGGTGGTGAAGCTCAAAGAATCAAACTAGCATACGAACTTCAAAAGCGTCCAACCGGAAAAACATTATTCATTCTTGATGAACCAACAACTGGTTTACATAGTGACGATGTTAATCGCTTAATTAAAGTTCTTAAAAGAATTGTTGATCACGGTGACACTGTTTTAGTAATTGAACATAATCTTGACATAATCAAGGTTGCAGATTATATAATCGATTTAGGTCCAGATGGAGGGAACCACGGTGGCGAAGTCATTGCTTGTGGAACTCCAGAAGATGTTTCAAATATTGAAAAATCATACACTGGTCAATATCTAAAAAAGATATTAAATAAATAGCAATATGATATACTCTTAATAATTATGAAATATGTAATGTTTAGTATTGGATTAGCTCTTGGCGTTATTACATTTGGAGTTTTAGTCTACTTAATTATTAGATTTATTCGTCGTAGGTCAATAGGTGGCGTTGAACCAAAAATTGAAGGTAAAGAAAAAGTCTTATTTATTGCACTTAATGCAATTGTTGGTCTATTTACCATGCTTTCAACCTTTGGATGCACTCAAATTCTTGAAGCATCACTTAATATTGGTGAAATATTTCTAATTATTTTTGGTGCTTATTTCTTTGGCAGTGGATTTTCATTATTGTTTTCATCATTTGTTCTTTATTATTGGAAAGTAGATTTATTTATTAAACAAAGAAAAATTGCTCGCATTATTACATTCGTCACAATTCCCTTTGTTGTTGGTGGACTATGGATGTTCACTAATGGACTTGCTGATCATTTAAGTTATCCACTTTGGAATGGATTAAGTTTCACTCAAGGATTTGTTGGGCGAGATGTAAGTAATGGTTTTATTATCAAATTCTATGGCATAGTTATTGTTAGTGGTGCTGTTATCTCTTACTTTATTAGTGATCATTATTTTTATAAAAAATTTCATAAACATTCAATCCTAGATACTTTGCTTCTTGTGGCGTTCCCAGCAGGAATTGTTGGTGCAAGACTTTGGTACTGCTTAATTCTTGAACCAGGAACAAACATCTTTGACATTAGAAGCGGTGGTATGGCTATTCAAGGTGGTGCATTACTTGGTATTATCTTTGGCGTTGGCTTTATGCTCATCTTTAGAAGATATGTCAACATACGTTGGGCAATGGATGTTATTGTTCCGACTATCTTAATTGCTCAAGTTATCGGACGTTGGGGCAATTTCTTTAATCAAGAAGTTTATGGTGGCGTAGTAAGTTATGAATCAATTGCATGGTTACCAAAAATCATTGTTAATAACATGTATATTGATGGAGATTATCACTTACCATTATTCCTTATTGAAGGTGCCATTAACCTATGTGGATATTTCATTATTAGATATGCAGTTGGCAAACTTTTAAGAAAATGGTTGTCACTTGGTGATTTATCGATGAGTTATGTTATCTGGTATGGTCTAGTTAGAATTTGCTTAGAAGGATTAAGATGTTCTGAATTTGAATATATTGAATCGTTCATTACTGCGATTGTTATGGTCGGTGTCGGTGTTGCTGGAATTATTGCATTCCATGTTTACGATAAAATTAGAAAAATTAAAGGATTGCCACCTAAAAATTTAGACACTATTTAATGTATAAATTATATTTATTCGATTTTGATGGAACATTGCTTGATAGTGACCAAATGATAGTGGTCACTTTTAATGAATTATATGAAAAATATAGGCC
>CAVIPD010000050.1:0-20553 GCA_963644775.1 bacterium
ATTTTAACTGGCAAACAAAAAATGTAGCGAATTGATTTCGCTACATTTTATTTTGAACTTATTTAATGATTGTTCCGGCTTTTCCTTCGAATGCTAAGTTAGCTTTTTCTAAGGATGAAATTACGGCAACTTTACCTGGCATTCTTTCAAGGAATTTAACACAAGCATTTACCTTTGGATACATGCTGCCTTTTGCAAAGTAATCAGTACTAAGGTAATCTTTCATTTCTTTTAATGAAACATTTTCAAGTTTCTTTTGTGTTGGCTTATTGTAGTCGATATAAACATTATCAACCGCAGTAAGAATCATTAAGATATCAGCATCGACGAGTTCTGCGACTTTTGCAGAAGCATAGTCTTTATCAATAACTGCGGCGATACCTTCAAGTTTATCTCCGACTTTAATGACTGGAATACCGCCTCCACCTGCGCAGATAACGATATCACCTTTCTTCACAAGTGAAGAAATACTATCTTTTTCAACAACATCAATTGGAAGTGGTGAAGCAACAACTCTACGATAGCCTCTACCAGCATCTTCTTTCATTGTGTAGCCTTTTTCGGCAATGATTTTATCAGCTTCTTCTTTTGAATAGAAGGCACCAACAGGTTTACTTGGTGATTTGAATAACGGATCATCTTTATCGACAAGTACTTGTGTTACAACTGTTGCAACATTGCGTTTAATACCCTCTTCTTTTAATGCATTATAAATAGCATTTTGAATATGGAAGCCAATATAACCTTGGCTCATTGCGCCACATTCTGGGAATGGCATATCTGGAGCGGAAGTTGATTCACAGAAAGCAAGATTAATCATACCTACTTGTGGTCCGTTGCCATGGACGATGACAACTTCATTTCCTAATTTAATTAAATGAACAATTGATTTAGCAACACCTTTAAGAAGTTCTTTTTGTTCTTCGGCATTTTTACCAAGAGCGTTTCCGCCTAAAGAAACAACATATCTAGACATAGTTTTCTCCTTTAATTTTTTTAAACTTAAATATTATTATATATTTTCAAAAGATTTAATGTATCAATAAAGTTGCATAACATCTACTTATTTTATAAAATATATTCAAATCAAAAGGAGAATTATATATGAAAAAATCATTATTAATTTTGCCACTTGCTGCAGCCTTATTGTGCGCATGTGGTGGCGGTGATATTTCATCATCAGCATCAGGTGGAGGTTCATCAGCATCAGGTTCAACATCTCAAGTTGGCAATGCAGTTGTTTATGATTTCTCATCATTAACAGGTACTGGAACTGAACTTACTGCTGAAACAGCATTAACATCATTATCAGGTTGTGTTACTAGCGGAGCAAACATTATTAGCGAAGCTACAGTTACAAAAGTTTATGATGGTGCAGGCGCCGGTGGTGCTCATGAAAACCAAACAGGTTTACTTAAATTTGGAACAGGTAAAGTAAGCGGTTCATTAGTATTAACACTTTCAAAAAGCGTTAGCAAAGTTACTGTTAATATTCATGACTATTATGCAAAATCAGAATCATATCCAACAGGATCAAATCAAATCGTTGTTAATGGTACTGAAAAACAATGTCCATATAATGAAACAGGCAGTGCTGAAAACTTATCATTTGATATTTCTGCATCAAGCACAATCACTATTGAAAGTAAGAATGTAACAGAAGGAAAATCCGGACGTTTCTACGTTTTCTCACTATCACTCGAATAATTTAAATTCTTAAATACAAATCTCGGAGAAAATCCGAGATTTTTTATTTATTTTTTCACGCGTACTTGCGTAAATAAATGTGGTTATGTAAAATATAAATATATTTTGGGGCCACTAATGATAACTGGTATTATCTTAGCAGGTGGTAAATCGACTCGATGCGCCACAAATAAATTGACACTATTGGTTAACAAAAAACCACTTATTTTGCATACGATTGAAAGTATGACTTCATTTGTTGATAAAATTATTGTGGTTACTGGTAAATACCATAATGAATTAAAACCTATCTTAAAAGATGTTGAAGTAGTTTATAACAAAGATTTTGAACTTGGAATGTTTTCTTCTATATGCGCAGGTGTTAGACACGTGGAAGGAAACTTTTTTGTTTTACCAGGTGATTGTCCATTTGTGAAAAAAGAAACTTTTAAATCACTTTTAAGCGAAGGCAATTTTTTATTACGCGTACCCACATATAAGGGCGAAACAGGACATCCAATCTTGATTCACTCATCATTAAAGAAAAAAATATTGAATGAACCATTAACATCTAATCTAAAAAAGATTCGAGATGAAATTGGATTTGAAAAGATTGAAGTTAATGATCCTAATATCCTAAATGACATTGACACATTAATTAATTACAAAACACTAGTTGAAGAAAGGAAATCATATGAAAGTTAAAAATTATGTAAGAGCTAAATCACTTGATGAAGCTTATTCATTATTAAAAGCTAGTCCACTAAACAAAATCCTTGGTGGTGGATTATGGCTTAAGAAAGGAAATGCATCACTTGATACCTTAATTGACTTAGTTGATTTAGGTTTAGACAAAATTGAAGATGACGGCGACTTTATTAAAGTTGGTGCACTTGTTAGTCAAAGAGAATTCGAAAAGAGTTCACTTATTAAAGGTATCTATTCAGGAATGCTATCTAATGCAGTCAGTCAAATCATGGGCCCGGCATTTAGACAAACTGCCACAATAGGTGGTTCTGTTGTTGGAAAGTTTGGTTTTTCAGATTTACTAACTGCCTTACTTGCTACTAGAACAATTTTAGTATTTTACCCAAGCGGTGAAATCTCACTAGAAGATTACTTAAAAGAACCTGGAGTTAGAAAAGAAATCTTGACTCATGTTCTTATCAAAAAATGTCATAGACGTGCTTACTTTAAAAAGGTTGGCATTACTGCTTTAGATTATCCACTTGTTAACGTTGCTATTACTCATTGTGTTAACCATGATCGTTATACAGTTGTCGTTGGTTCTCGTGCAGGTGTTGCTTCATATGCATATGAGGTTATGGAAGCACTTGATAATGGTGAAAAAGATTTTGCCAAAGTAGCAGAGCTTGTCTCAAAGATGAAATTCACTGATAGCAATGCTGCAAAAGCAGATTATAGAGAACATCTTGCGAAAGTATATGTAAGAAGAGGTCTTGAGGAGGTAAGCAAATAATGTTTGTTAATTGTAAATTAAATGGTTTAGATATTTGTTTAAATGTTAAACCCGGAGAATTCCTCCTTGATTCATTACGTAATTATGGAGTTATGTCACTTAAAAAAGGCTGTGATGGTTCAAGCTGTGGTGTTTGTACAGTTTTAGTTGATGGTCATCCAGTCTTGTCTTGCTCAATGCTTTCTCTTAGAGCAGAAGGACATGAAATTACTACGGTTGAAGGCATTCAAGATGAAGCTGAAAAGATTGCTGAATGCTTTGCTAGTGAAGGCGCAGATCAATGTGGATATTGTAATAGCGCTTTTGCACTTGTTATTCACGCTTTAAAACATGAGTATGAAAATCCAAGTGATGAAGAAATTAAAAAATACTTAGTTGGTAACCTTTGCCGTTGCACAGGATATCAATCTCAGCTTAAAGCAATTAAAAAATATTTAGGAGAACGTAAATAATGAAGAAATTCAAAGTTGTAAATAACCTCACACCTTCATTAGATGGAAAAGGTTTGATGATGGGTCGCCCTTATTATACCGACGACTACGCTGAACGCGGTTCTTTAGTTATTAAGATTCTTCGTTCTCCTCATGCATTCGCACGCATTAAAGACATCGATGTTTCTTTAGCAGAGAAACTTCCGGGTGTCGCCTTAATTTTAACACATAAGAATGTTCCACATGTTTCATTCTCACGTGCAGGACAAGGTTATCCAGAACCATCTCCTCACGACAAATTCATTCTTGATGAATATGTTCGTTATGTCGGCGATGAAGTTGCTGCAGTTGCTGCAGCTAGTGAAGAAATCGCGTTAGAAGCTTTAAAACTTATCAAAGTTGATTATGAAATTTTAGAACCAGTGCTTGATTTTGAAAAAGCTTATGAAAATAAAAGCGTTATTCACCCAGAAGATGGCATTCTTGAAATGTTTCCAATTGGTTTTGATCCAAAGAAAAACGTTGCCGCATCTTACGAGATGCATGTCGGCGATGTTGATGATGAATTAAAGAAATGTGATTATGTTGTTGAAGAAACATTCTATTCACAAGCACAAGCTCACGCGATGCTTGAACCTCATGCATGTAACGCTAGACTTGATGCTCATAATAGATTAGTTATTTATTCAACTACTCAAACACCATTCCATGTTCGTCGTATCATGGCAAAAACACTTGGTTTACCAATCGAAAAAATTAGAGTTATTAAACCTCGTGTTGGTGGTGGTTTTGGTGGTAAACAAGCATTCCATGGTGAAATGTTTGCAGCATTAACAACTCTTAGAACTCATAAACCATCAAAAGTTGTCTATACTCGTGAAGAAGTATTTGGTTCTTCCTATACTCGTCACCCGATGAGAATTACGATGAAAATCGGCGCAACAAAAGATGGTATTATTCGTGCTATTGATTGTAATTCGCTTTCTGATACAGGCGCTTATGGCGAACATTCTTTAACAGTCTTTATGATTGTTGGTAGTAAAGTTCTTCCACTTTATAACAAAGTAAAAGCTGTTAGATTCGGTGGTAATGTTGTTTACACTAACCATGTATCTGCAGGTGCATATAGAGGTTATGGTGCTATTCAAGGCAACTATGCCTTAGAATCGACAATTGATATCCTCGCTGAAAAAATGGGTGTTGATCCAATTAAACTTCGTGAAGATAACTCAATGAAAGAGAAAGAAACTTCTCCAATCTTTGAAATTATGGGCGAAGGCACAAAAGGCACTGCAATGATTATGGAAAGTTGCAAACTTCCATATTGTATCAAGCGTGGTCGAGAACTTATCGGTTGGGATGAAAAATATCCAATGAAGAAAGTTGGAGCTCACACAATTAGATCAGTAGGTATGGCTATTGCTATGCAAGGTAGTGGTATTCCATTCCTTGATATGGGTAGTTGTACGATTAAATTAAATGATGGTGGCTCATACATGGTCACAGTTGGAGCGACAGATATTGGACAAGGTTCAGACACTGTTATTGCTCAGATTGTTGCCGAAACACTTCAAACATCAATTGATAAAGTTCTTGTTTATTCATCTGATACTGACCTTACACCATATGACTGTGGCGCATATGCATCATCGACTACATATGTGAGCGGTAATGCTGCGTACAAGGCAGCAAGCAAGATGAGAGAAAGACTTATCGCTGATGCTGCAAATTATTTGGAAGTTAAACCTGAAGATGTTGAATTTGATGGCAAGATATTTGCCTCAAAAGATAAATCAGTTTCTTTAGAAGACTTATCAACAATGCGCTTATATAACACTGATACGCATCAAATTGCTGTTACAGAAAGTTATCATGGTCATGTTTCTCCGCCTCCATTTATGGCAGGATATGCAGAAATTGAAATTGACACCGAAACATATGAATACAAAGTTCTTAACTATGTTAGTGTTGTTGATTGTGGCACTACTATTAACCCAGGCTTAGCAAAAGGCCAGGTTGAGGGTGGCATTATTCAAGGTTTAGGTATGGCCTCTTATGAAGAAGTTAAATACACTCCAAAAGGTAAAATGCTATCTAACACATTTGATTCATATCACATACCTACATGTATGGAAGTGAATAAACTTACAACTGAATTTGCTGACTCTTACGAAGTAAGTGGCCCGTTTGGTGCTAAATCAGTCGGTGAAATCGGTATCGACACACCTCCTGCTGTTATTTGTAATGCTATATATAACGCTTTAGGTGTAAGGATTCATAAATTACCAATTACTCCAGAAGCAATTTATGAAGCAATGAAAGCTAAAAAATAATATGTATTCTATTTCACTAATTAACGGAAAAATATTTAGAAATGGTAAGTGGGAACTCACCAATATTTCCTTATTAGGTGAAAAGATTGCCTATATTGGAAACGAAGTTAAAGAAGCAAAAGAAGTTATTGATTGTAATGGCTTATTAATCCTTCCTGGTTTAATTGATCCACATGTTCATTTTGAACTTAATTGTGGCAAAAACACTTCGATTGATGATTTCTATTACGGCAGTGTTTGCGCTGCTTATGGTGGAGTTACTACCATTATTGATTTTCTTGATCCAACATCAAACGCGAAAGAACTTGAAAAATCTTACTATGAACGTATCAAGTTAGCAGAAAAATCAATCGTTGATTATCACATGCACGCATGCATTAAGATGCCAGATGGCTCTCTTGAAGATTATGTAAAGATGACCAAGAAGCTTGGTATGAAAACAATTAAATTATTTACAACTTATTCTGATACAGGTCGAAGAACATATGATAAAGACATTATTGAATTATTAAAGTTGTCTGAAAAATATGATGTTATGATTTTAGCCCATATTGAAGCTGACGATATGATTTCGATCAAGCCTTCACTTACATATAAAGATTTGCCAGTGTCTCGCCCAAGTTATAGCGAAACTTTTGAAGCACTTAAACTTGCCTCATATGTTAAAAAATATGGTGGCTATTTATATATGGTTCATTGTTCAAGTGGAGAAACATTAAGGCATTTAAAAGATGAATATGGCAATTTGATTGGAAAGCATTTATTTATCGAATCCTGTCCTCAATATTTCATTTTTAACTACGATGTTTTAAATGATGAAAATGGCAAACTATTTACTTTCGCTCCTCCACTTAGAAGTGAAAGAGAAAGACAATTATTGACTGCTAATTTTGATTATCTACAAACTATCGGAACAGACCATTGTGCATTCTCAAGCGAACTAAAAAATCATCCAACCTTAACAGGATTTCCATTAGGTGTTGGAGGAATTGAACATTCATTCTCTTTGATGTATCGCAGATTTGATGAAAAAGTTATCGATAAAATGTCAAAAAATATTGCAAAACTTGAAGATTTTCCTACCAAAGGCCGTTTAGAAGTAGGTATGGATGCTGATATTTCTATCTATAAAGTTATCGACAATTATCGTGAACATGAAAATCACGGAAAATGTGATTATTCAATTTATGATGGTGTACTTGGCTCAGGCGAATTCATTCACACTCTTGTTAGAGGCAAGTTTGTTTTAAAAGATAGAAAGATTATTCCTCATAAAGGTAAAGAAATTATTTGTGGAGAAAAATAATGAAAGCAATTATTAACGTTCGAATTTATGATTATGAAAACTATATCGAAAATGGATATATAGTTTTTGATAAACAAATTAAAGAAGTTGGTTTAATGAATAACTTTGTTAATAAAAATTATGAAATTAAAGATGGAAGTGGAATGCTTTTGCTCCCATCTTTTGTATGCGCACATGCTCATATATATTCAATTTTCGCTCGTGGACTAGTGCTTCCATTTGATCCACATAACTTTGTTGAAATATTAGAACAAATGTGGTGGAAGATTGATGAAAAAATCACAAATGATATTACATATTATTCTGGCATTGCCGCTGCAAGCGAATTTCTTCTTAATGGTGTAACATCTGTTATTGATCATCATGCCTCAGGAGAAATACTTGGTTCTTTAACTGAACTTCGTAAATCTGTGTGTGATGTTGCTCATATGCGCGGATTATTTTGTTTTGAGACAAGCGATAGATATAATGTCGATGAATGCGTTAAAGAAAACGCTCAATTTTATAAAGGTAATAAATCAAATGATTATGCTGGATTATTCGGTATGCACGCTTCAATGACATTAAGCGATGAAACATTGAAACTTATTAAAGATCATTTAGGCGATGAACCATTACATGTTCACGTTGCTGAAAGCAAGATGGATGAAGATGATTCATTTAATAAATATGGCATTTCCATCATGGAACGTTATGAGAAGGCTAATATCCTTAATAAGGATTCACTCATTGTTCATGGTGTTTCGTTAAGCAAAAAAGAATTAGATATTATAAAGAAACATAATTGCTATATGGTTGTTAACACCACAAGCAATATGAATAATGCGGTTGGCTTACCTAATGTTAAAGCTTATCTAGAGCACGATATTCCAGTTATGGTTGGTAATGATGGTCTTAATTCTAATATGGCAAGTGAATATATGAATGTTTTATATACTTCACATTTATTCAATAATTCACCTAAAGAATTAAATATTGTCGATGTCAAAAATATGATTAATAACGCCTATGAATATGTTTCTAGACGTTTAAATATTAAACTCGGAAAGATGAAGGAAGGATATGAAGCAGACTTGATGCTTGTTAAATATTCTCCATTTACATTGATGGATGAATCTAACGCAATGGGTCATGTCTTTTATGGGCTATTTCCTTCATTTAAACCTAGTGAAGTTTATTCACATGGTAATCTTGAAGTTAGCAATTATAAACTTGTTAATGAAAAGCTTCTATCCGAATTTAATAAATGCAATAAATATGCAGAAAAATTATGGACATTAGTTAGAAAGGAGCAATAACAATGGACATTAAAACAAAATTTGATGGATTAGAACTCGCTAATCCACTTATGCCTGCTGCAGGACCTCTTGTTGGTGATGCAGAAAAGATGCTATGGCTTGAAAAGGAGGGATGCGGTGCAATTGTTTCAAAAACAATTTCTACTAAAGATGCACATATACCTCACCCATGCATTTATGGCGATAAAGATTACATTATGAATTGTGAACTTTGGACAGAATACACCAAAGAAAAATGGCTTAATGAATTTTTACCTTACTTTAAGAAAAATAGTGATGGAAGACCACTTATTATTTCTGTTGGTTATACCAAGGAAGATATGGCAATTCTTATTCCATTGCTTGATAAATATGCTGATGCATTTGAAGTATCAACTCATTATGTTGGAAATGACTTATCTGAAATTGGTAAAACAGTAGCAATGATTCGTTCATTAACTAAGAAACCAATTTATATGAAGATTTCTGCACATATGCCCGATCCAGAAGGATTCGCTAAAACAATCAAGGCTAATGGTGCTTCAGGCGTTGTTGCAGTTAACTCACTTGGACCAAGTATGAAGGTTGATATTGCATCTCGTTCAATTATCTATGGCAATTCTAAAGGTTTTGCCTGGACAAGTGGACCATATATTAAAAATATTGCATTAGCAACTGTCTATACAATCAAAAAAGCCGAACCATCATTAACTGTTATTGGTGTTGGTGGTATTCAAAGTGCAGATGATGTTATCGAATTTCTTCTTGCTGGTGCTTCAGGTGTTCAAATGTTATCTGCTGCTATGCTACGCGGCAAAGGCTTATATCGTAAAATTATTGAAGATTTACCAAAATCCCTTGAAAAATACGGTTTTAAATCTGTTCAAGAAGTTATTGATACAAATCTCGAAAATCATGCGATGTTCGGCAAAGGAGAAACTCCTAAACTCCTTGATGAAAAATGTATTAAATGTGGCACTTGTGAAAAGGTTTGCCCATATTTTGCTATTACAATGAACAATGGACCAAAATTTAATAACGAAAAATGCTTCCGTTGCGGTCTATGTGTTTCTAAGTGTCCTACAAAGGCCCTCTCATATAAGAAAGTTGAAGAATAATGTTAGCTTTTGAAAGCAAATATAAAACATCTACTCCTAAGGTTGACCAAGAGATAAAAGTTCGTGGCGAAGCTAAATTCACTGACGACATTGTTATGCCTGGTATGCTTTATGCTAAAACGGTTAGATCATCAATTGCTAAAGGTAAAATTTTAAATATTGAAAAGCCAAATTTGCCTGAAGGATATTATTGGATTGATTATCATAATATTAAAGGTGAAAACGTCACAAATATCATCTTCTCAGATTGGCCAGTTTTTGCGGAGAAAAATGTTAATTATATCGGCGAATCAATTGCGCTAATTGTTGGGCCTAATAAAGGTGTAATTGATTCACTAATTAGCCAGGTTAAGATTTCTTATGAAGAAGAAATTCCTGAATTTGAATTTAAAAATAGCTATATTCATAAAGCCTTTACTAAAGGTGATTTAGAATTAGCAAAGAAGAATTCGACTAGAATTATCGAAGAAGAATTTACAACTGGTTATCAAGAACAAGCCTATCTTGAACCACAAGGAATGCTTGTCTATTTTGATGAAGAAAATAGAGTTACATGTGTTGGTTCTATGCAATGTCCTTGGTATGTTCATCGTGCTGTTATGAGGGCATGCAAACTACCAACTGAACAAGTTAGAGTTATTCAACCAGCAGTAGGTGGAGCTTTTGGAGGAAAGGAACATTATCCTTCTCTTCTTGCAAGTCAACTTGCTACTGCACTTTTACTTATTAAAAAACCAATTAAAATGTGCTTTGAACGTCCAGAAGATTTGATGTTTTCAACAAAACGTCATCCTTCAAAAACTAGATATACTGCCTATATTGATAAAGACAATAACATATTAGGTATGGATATTAAGGTTGGTTTAAATGGTGGCGCATATAAAGGTTGTAGTGGAGTCGTTCTTTCACGTGCTCTAATTGCCTGCGTTAATGTTTATAACATTCCAAACTTAAATGTCGTTGGTGATGTTTATATGACTAATACTGTTCCAACTGCTGCATTTAGAGGTTTTGGATCACCTCAAACAATTTTTGCTATAGAAATGTTTATTCATCATATAGCTAAAGATTTAAACATTGATCCACTCGAACTTAGACTAAAATATTTAGTCAAGCAAGGCGATGTGACCACTAATAGTGGTAAATTCCATGATCCAATTGTTATGCCAGAGCTTATTGATAAGGCGATGGAAATGAGTGATTACAAACGTAAAATTAAAGAATATTCAAAACCAGGATGCAATAAAGGCATCGGCATGAGTTTCTTCCTTCATGGTTGTGGATTTACCGGTAGTGGCGAAAGTGACATTATTAAAGGAAAAGTTAAACTAATTAAAGATGAAAATGATATCGTCCATGTTTATGCTTCGAGCGTTGACATGGGGCAAGGTAATAAAACAACACTTAAACGTATTGTTGCGAAAAACCTTGATATTCCAAATGAACAAGTAGTTTTTGATAATCCTGATACAGCAATTATTCCTGATAGTGGTCCAACCGCTGCGAGTAGAACAATTATTATTGTTGGTTTCTTAATGGAAAAAGCCGCTAAAAACCTAAAAAAGATATGGAAAAGCGGCGTTAGACAAGAACATATTGAACCATATGTTGGTCCAAGTTACATTCATTGGGACGAAGAAAAAATGCAAGGCGATGCATATCCATCATATTCATGGGGAGTCAACATTGTTGAAGTTGAATTTGATCCTATTTCATATCAAATTGATATTAAACATGTTTGGTCTACATATGATGTTGGCCGAGTAGTTGATGAAAGAATTGCGATTGGTCAAGCTGATGGCGGTATTGTTCAAGGCTTAGGATATGGTTATATGGAAAACATGAAATGTATTGATGGTAGATTTAGACAAAAATCACTCAGCGATTATATTGTTCCTACTGCTGAAGACATTCCATTTATGGATACAGCATTTATTGATAACCCATTTATATTTGGCGCGGATGGTGCGAAAGGAATGGGTGAATTAACTTTAGTTGGTGGTGCCCCAGCTATTGCTTTAGCAATTGAAAACGCTATTGGAAAGAAAGTTAATGATATTCCATGCAATCCTGAATACATTATGGAGTTAGTGAAAAATGGCAAGAATTAAATTTAATTTAAATCACAAACAAATTGACGTTGACATTGATCCATCTAGAAGATTGATTGATTTCATTCGTGACGACATGCATCTAAGTGGCACAAAAGAAGGATGCGGTGAAGGTAGTTGTGGCGCTTGCGTTGTTTTACTTGATGGTTACTCAGTTAATTCATGCTTAATTCCAATGGCAAATGTCATCGGCCATGATGTCATCACGATTGACGAATTTAAGAATACTGAAGCGTTCAAAGTTTTATATGCTGCATTCTCTGAAGAAGGCGGCAGTCAATGTGGTTTTTGCACACCTGGAATGATTATTGCGTCGTATTCACTTTTATCCCATAATCCTAATCCAACTGATGAGGAAATTCGTGCAGGATTAGCAGGAAACTTATGTAGATGTACAGGCTATCAAGCCATTATAAAGGCTGTAAAACTTGCCAGTAAGATTGGAGAAAACGTATGGAAAAAATAATTCCTCCCTCCTTTTTAGAAGCCTTAGATTATAGAAGCAAACATGATTGCTATATCGTTGCCGGTGGCAGTGATATTATGCTTCAAAAACGTAATACAGCAGGTGAACTTCCCAAATTTGACAAAGATGTTTTATTTATTTCTAATTTGGATGAGTTACACAAAGAATATATTACTAATAATGAGCTTCATATCGGTGCGACTATGACATTAGAGGAAATCTTACGTCACAAAGATACACCAAACATTTTGAAAGAATGCTTAAAGGAACTTGCAAGTGTTAACATTAGACACTTCGCAACACTTCCTGGAAATATCGCTAATGCATCTCCTGCAGGTGATACAATCGTTGTCGATATTCTTCTTGATGCAAGAGTAAAATTAACATCGATTCATGAAAGTAGAGAAATTTTGGTTGATGAATTCGTTAAAGGTATTCGTAAAATCGATTTAGCCAAAGATGAAATTATAGAAGAAGTTATATTTCCGTTAGACAAAAATCTTGTTTCTAAATGGTATAAGGTTGGATCAAGAAAAGCGGAATCAATTTCTAAACTATCTTTTGCTAGTGCATATAAGATTGAAGATGGCATTATTAAAGACTTTAGAGTTGTGTTTGGCTCAGTCTTTATTAAAGCCATTCGTTCAAAGGAAATTGAAAAAAAGATTATTGGTCTATCATTAGATGAACTCAAATCTCGTATTGATGAATTTGTTGATGCTTATGATGAAGTTATTTCTCCAATTGATGATCAAAGATCGACCGCTTCTTATAGAAGAACAGTTAGTCAAAACTGTATTCGTGAATTTTTAACTGAATTAGTAAAAGGAGGAAACTAATGAATTATATCAAAGGGTATCGTTGTACGATATGCCACAAATTCTATAAACCTGACGAAGTTGATTTAACTTGTCCAGAGTGTGGAGAAAAGGGCATTCTCGATATCGAATATGATTACGAAGCGTTAAAGAAAATTTTAACGAAAGAATATTTTGAAAATAATCGTAATTATTCAATGTGGAGATACGCTCCAATTATGGGAATTCAAAATGACCATATCGATGAGATGCTTCGAGTTGGATGGACTCCATTATATGAAGCGCACAATCTTGAGAAAGTGTTTGGATTAAAGAAACTTTATATCAAAGACGATGGCCTTAATCCAAGCGGTTCAAGCAAAGATCGTGCTTCTGGAGTCGCAGTATTAAAGGCAATTGAAGCAGGCGCAAAAACTATTGCTTGTTCATCGACTGGTAACGCTGCATCATCATGTGCTTGTCAAAGTGCTCATATGGGATTAAAAGCAGTTATTTTTGTTCCTAAAAGAGCACCAATTGGAAAAGTTACACAAATTTCTTTGTATGGTGCAACGTTAGTTAGCGTTGATGGCGATTATAAAGCTGCTTTCTCTTTATCTAAAGCAGCGATAAAAAAATATGGATGGTATAATCGCAATGCCGCAATCAATCCATTTATGATTGAAGGCAAAAAGACCGTCTCTATGGAAATAGCTGAACAACTAAATTTCGAACCTACAGATTGGGTTGCTGTAAGTGTCGGCGATGGTTGTACAGTTGGTGGTGTTTATAAGGGTTTTGCAGAGTTTTATAAACTTGGCTTAATCAAAAGAATACCACGAATATTAGGCGTTCAATCGACTGGATGCGAGCCATTTGTTATTGCTTCAAAAAATAACGAAGATCTTAAAGAAGCCGATGAAAACACCATTGCCGATTCAATTGCTGTTGGCATTCCAAGAAATCCAATTAAAGCACTCAATGCTATAAAACTATCTAACGGGGCTTGGATTTCTGTTCCTGATAATGATATTATTAAAGCAATGGCTTTACTTGGCAAAACCGAAGGCATCTTCGGTGAACCTGCCGGGGTTGCTGCAATTGCTGGTATTGAAAAAGCAATTAAAGAAGGAATCATTAAGAAAGATGAAACTGTGACAATGATTGTTACAGGCAATGGTCTTAAAGATCCAAATAATGCTCAAAAGGCAATTACACCTCCAACCCTAATGAAACCAAATCTAGAAGAATTGGATAAATTTTTGAAAGAAAAAGGAGCAATATAGTATGTCAAAAATTCCATTTGGACCAACATATGATGAAATGCTAAATCCATCTCATCAAGATCCAAAAACAAGAGCAGCCGCTCTAAAAGCTCACAAAGAAAACGAGCTTGATCCAGTTAACTTATTCAATATCACTTGGAAAAATGAAAAAGATGAAGTTAACAAAATTGTTCTTCCAAAAGAATTAACAGGTGTTGACGCAAACATCGTTGTTCTTCTTGGAAAATATTTCCCATCCGGTTCACATAAAGTTGGACCAGCATATTCCACACTTATGGAAGGATGTGTTGATGGCGAAATCATCCCAGGCAAACACACAATCTTAGGACCTTCAACAGGCAACTTTGGTATTGGTGTTTCTTACATCACAAACTTGATGAAATATGATGCTATTGTCATCATGCCTGATAACATGTCAAAGGAAAGATATGAACGTATTAGCAAATACGGTGCAAAACTTGATTTGACACCAGGAAGTGAATCAGATGTTATTCTTACACTTGAAAGAACATATGAATTAAAGAAAAACCCACTAAATCGTACCTTAGCTCAATTTGAATTATTACCAAACTATCGTTTCCATCGTCATGTCACTGGTAATTCATGTATTGAAGCTGTTAAAGGAATTGGTAATGGTCGTATTGCTGCATTCTGTTCAGCACCAGGCAGCGCTGGTACTCTTGCCGCAGGCGATCAAATTAAGGTCGCTTTCCCAGAATGTAAAATCGTTGCACTTGAACCACACGAATGTTCAACATTAACAAATGGTGGTTTAGGACAACACCGTATTGAAGGTATTGGCGATAAGATGATTACACTCATCCATAACGTCTTAACAACAGACTTCATCACTCAAATTATTGATGATGATTGTGTCCGTGGCTTAGCCGTTATACATGAAGGTAGTGAAGTCCTTGCTAAACATGGTGTTGATAAGAAATTAGCTGAATCAATGGTCGACTTATTCGGCGTTAGTGGCATTTGCAATATCCTTGGTGCGATCAAGATGGCTAAATATCTTAAATTAGGACCAAATGATAACGTTGTTACAATTGCTACAGATAGTTTTGACCGTTATCCATCAGTCATCAAGAATCTCCACGATAGAGAACTTGAAGTTACATCCAATGTTTTGGAAAGATGGTTTGAAGACGTTTTCGAAAATGCTGACACACGTTTCGTTTTAGATACACGTGGCGCGGAAGCTAAAGAAAAATTATTCAAGCAAAAAGAACGCGATTGGCTCAAATTTGGATATTCGCAAGAATATCTTGATTCAATGAGAAAACCAGAATTCTGGGAAGCTGAATATAACAAGATTCACGAATATGACAAGAAGATTCTTGCTATGCGTGGAAAGGAAATTAAATAATGAAACTTTCTTTTGAAGAAGTATTAAAAAAAGCTGAAGCATATCAGGCAGATATGACTAAGTTTCTTCGTGATATGATTGCTATTCCAAGCGAATCATGTGACGAGAAAAAAGTAGTTCTCCGTATTAAAGAAGAAATGGAGAAAGTCGGTTTTGATAAAGTTGAAATCGATAAGATGGGTAATATCCTTGGCTATGTTGGCCACGGCAAACATTTAATTGCTATGGATGCTCACATCGACACAGTTGGTATTGGCGAAATCAAAAACTGGAATTTCGATCCATACAAGGGTTATGAAGATGATGTCCATATCGGTGGACGTGGCGCTTCTGACCAAGAAGGTGGTATGGCCTCAATGGTTTATGCCGCTAAAATCATCAAAGATTTACATTTAGAAGACGACTATACTCTTCTTATTACAGGTACAGTCCAAGAAGAAGACTGCGATGGCCTTTGCTGGAAGTATATTATTGAAGAAGATAAGATTCGCCCAGAATTTGTTGTTTCAACAGAACCAACAAGTTGCCAAATCTATCGCGGTCACCGTGGTAGAATGGAAATCAAGGTTAATGTTCGTGGTATTTCTTGCCATGGTAGTGCACCAGAACGTGGTGATAACGCTATCTATAAAATGGGACCAATCATTGCTGATATTGAAAAACTCAACAAAGAAGGTCTTGCATATGATAAATTCCTCGGAAAAGGAACAGTCACAATTTCTCAAATTTTCCACAAATCACCAAGCCGTTGCGCAGTTGCAGATGGCTGCTGGATTAGCTTAGATAGAAGATTAACAGTTGGTGAAAATGATAAAACTTCGATTGCTGAAATTGAAGCATTACCATCAGTTAAAGCTGCTAAAGCGGAAGTATCAATGTATCAATATGAAAGACCTTCATATACCGGTCTTAACTATCCAATTGAATGCTACTTCCCAACTTGGGTTATTCCAGAAGAATCAATTTATTGTCAATCAATGAAGGAAGGCTACCAAAAATTATTTGGTAAAGATCCAGTCATTGATAAGTGGACATTCTCTACCAATGGTGTCTCAATCATGGGTAGATACGGAATTCCATGCATTGGATTTGGTCCAGGCGATGAAAAAGAAGCCCACGCACCAAACGAAAAGACAAGAAAACATGACTTGGTTATTTGCGCAGCATTATATGCTGTATTACCAGCTATGTATTTAGATCACTTAGCAAAAGGAGAAAAATAATGGAAAAAATCGAACCAAGATTTGCTGGTCGTCATTTAATCACTTTGGAAGACTTTACCAAAGAAGAAATCGACTACATGCTTAAAGTGTCTCATGAATTAAAAGATGCTTTCTACCGTAACGAACAAACACAATGGTTGGTCGGTAAGACAGGTTTCTTAATGTTCTTTGAACAATCAACAAGAACAAGAAACTCATTCGAATCTGGTATGGCTCAATTAGGTGGCCACGCTACATTCCTTGATACATCAATGATGCAAATTGCTCATGGTGAATCAGCCAAAGATACAGCTGTTATTCTTTCATCATTTGGTCACATGATTGCTTGCCGTTATTGTAACTGGGGACTTGGAAACAAGTACATCCGTGAAATGGCAAAATGGTCAACAGTCCCAATCATCAATTTACAATGTGACTTATATCACCCAATGCAAGCTCTTGCAGATTTAATGACAATCGAAGATGAATTTAAATCAACAAAACATCTTAAAGTTTCTGTCATTTGGGCAATGGCAACAACACATAAAAAACCAATTTCAGTTCCAGTTAGCCAAGTCTTATTATTCCCACGTTATGGAATTGATGTTACCTTAGCTTATCCTGAAGGATATGACTTACCAGATTGGGTCATTGAAAAAGCACGTAAAAATGCTGCTGAAAACGGTGGTTCATTAACAATCACTCATGATATGGAAGCAGCTTATAAAGACGCTGATGTTGTTTTCCCTAAGAACTGGGGCTGCTGGGTTACAAACCAATCAACAACAGTTGTCGATGATGCTTTATTATCATTAAAGAACTGGAAATGCACTCCAGAACTCATGAAACTCGCTAAACCACATTGCCGTTACATGCATGCTCTTCCAGCAGACCGTGTTAACGAAGTTGTTGATGAGGTTATCGACGGACCAAACTCAGTCATTTATCAAGAAGCTGAAAATAGAATTCATACTGCTAAAGCAGTTATGGCTCTCTTCGTTCACGATAAAGTCGAAAGTGATCGCCGTTAATTAAAATTTAAAATAGTTAAGCAAGTTCATTATGGACTTGCTTTTCTTTTTTGCTTACACGTGTATAATTAAGGTCATGAAAAGTTTAAGAAATTTATACCGTATAGGTAGAGGGCCTAGTTCATCACATACAATTGGCCCTGAAAGAGCGAGCAAATTCTTAAAAGAAAAATATTCTGATGCTTCATCAATCGATGTGACATTATATGGATCACTTGCATTTACCGGAAAAGGTCACTTGACTGATAAAGTTATCATTGAGACATTTTCACCTATTCCTACTAATGTTGTTTTTGATTATAAAACTCATGTTGAATTTCCTAATACTTTTGATGTCATTATTCACTTTGCTGATAAGTTAGATATCAAAAAAAGAGTTTTATCTTTGGGTGGTGGCGCAATCTCTATTAGTGGAGAATTAAGTGAAAATGAAATTGATATTTACCCAGAAGCAAATTTTGAAGAAATATCCAAGTTTTGCAAAGTTAATAACATGGATTTCGCAGATTATGTTGAACATTATGAAGGCAAAGAAATCTGGTAATTCCTTGAAGAAGAATGGGATGTTATGAAGGATTCTGTTAAACGTGGATTACTTGCTTCAGGTGTGCTCCCTGGAAAACTTAAAGTTCAAAGGCGCGCATCTAGCTTTGTTGCTGCTTCTCATTTATTTGAATCTAGTTTTTCAAAAAGTAACCGCACTTTATGTGGTTATGCATTTGCTGTTAATGAAGAAAATGCTTCAGGTGGAACAGTTGTTACTGCCCCGACATGTGGCTCTTCAGGAACTCTGCCTGCAGTTTTACTCCACTTAGTTAATAGATATGAATTTGATAAAAAACAAATTATACGTTCCTTAGCTGTTGCCGGTGTTATTGGCAATGTTGTTAAACAAAATGGTTCTATTAGTGGCGCAGAAGCAGGTTGTCAAGCTGAGATTGGTACTGCCTGTTCAATGGCTGCCGCAGCCGCTGCTTATTTAAAAGGATTCGATATTGGACAAATTGAATATGCTGCTGAAGCTGCTATGGAACATTCTCTTGGTTTAACATGTGATCCTGTTGAAGGTTATGTTCAAATGCCGTGCATTGAAAGAAATGCTATTGCCGCTATTAAAGCAGTAGCTTCAACTTATTTAGCTGAATATGCTTCATCATCTCATCGTGTTAGTTTTGATACAATTGTAGAAACCATGATTCAAACAGGAAGAGACTTAAAGAAAAAATATCGCGAAACTGCTCAAGGTGGTTTAGCGAAAGACTATGTTAAAGCCGAAAAACGTAAACAACGTTTATCGAAAAAAGGAGGCAAACAAAATGGAAGTAAAGTTATTTAACTCATTAACTAATAATGTTGATGTATTAAAACCACTTCATGAAAATGAGGTTTCTATTTATTGTTGTGGCCCAACAGTTTATAACGATCCTCATATTGGTAATGCTAGACCTCCAGTTGTCTTTGACACATTAAGAAGATTTCTCGAATATATCGGATATAATGTTAAGTTAGTTTCTAATTTTACTGATGTTGATGACAAAATCATCAATAAAGCGCTTGAAGAAGGTGTAAGTGAATCTGTTATTACTGAGCGATATATTGCTGCTTATAAAGACGTTTTAAGTAAACTCCATGTTAAGCCACATTATAAAAATCCAAGAGTAACTGAATATATGGAACAAATCATAAACTACATTAACGACTTAGTTAAATGTGGTGCTGCATATGTTATCGATGGAGATGTTTTCTTTAGAATTAGTTCGATTAAGAATTATGGCGAATTATCAAATGTTAAGATGGATGATTTGGTTGTCGGCGCTCGTATTGAAGAAAATTCTAAGAAAGAAAGTCCACTTGATTTCGTTTTATGGAAAAAGACTGATGTTGGCATTCAATGGGATTCACCTTGGGGTAAAGGTAGGCCAGGATGGCACACAGAATGCTGTGTTATGATTGATTCTATATTTGGTGGAATGATAGATATTCACGGTGGTGGATTTGATTTAAAATTCCCACATCATGAAAATGAAATTGCCCAAGAAAAAGCTCATGGACATACCAAATTAGCAAATATTTGGATGCATAATGGTTTTGTAAATTTTGGCGAAGAAAAAATGTCAAAATCTCTTGGCAATGTTGTTTTAGCAAAAGACGCTATAAATCAATATGGTGGTAATACATTAAGACTATTGATTTTATCAACACATTATCGTGCTCCTGTTTCCTTAACCGATGAAACAATAAATGCTTCAATTAATGAGCTAGACAAGATTTCCAAAGCCTATAAACAATTGGTTGTGAAAATTCAATTATTAGGACTTGATTTAGATGCTAAGAAAGCTAATATTAATGATTTCTTATCTGCTTTAGCAGATGACTTTAATACATCGAATGCTTTATCATGTTTATTTGCTACTTTAAAAGAAGCTAATCAAGAATTAAGAAAAAATCCTCTTGATAATGATAAACTTGAATCATTATTTGCGTCGCTTAGAGATATGTTATCTATCTTAGGATTAGAGATTTCTTATCCTTTATTAACAGATGATTTAAAAAAGATTTATGAAGAATATCTAAAACTTAAATCAGAAAAACGTTTTGATGAAAGTGATAAACTTAGAGATATTTTAATAAAGAAGAATATTTTATAAACATTATAT
>CAVIPD010000051.1:0-5606 GCA_963644775.1 bacterium
GAATATGAACTATCAAGAATCCATTTCTTTAAATTATCTGAGAAATCAAAACTATAATAATTTTCTTTAAGCCTTCTATTTAAATCATTAAGCATTTTTTCAACAATTTTGTATTGAGATTCTTTATTTAATGGTTTGAAATAAATGATTTCGTCAATACGATTAATGAATTCGGGTTTAAATGTTGAATGAAGCAAGACTTCAACATTATCTAAATGTCCATTAAGAATATCTTCACTTCCGAGATTAGAAGTCATAATGATAACTGTATTTTTAAAATCCACTACTCTACCTTGAGAATCAGTTAATCTACCATCATCAAGAATTTGAAGTAATAGGTTAAATACTTCTGGATGAGCTTTTTCGATTTCATCAAACAAAACAATTGAATAAGGATTTCTTCTTACCTTTTCAGTTAATTGGCCACCTTCTTCATAGCCAACATATCCTGGTGGCGCTCCAATAAGTCTACTTGTGGAATATTTTTCCATGTATTCACTCATATCAATACGAATAATATGCGATTCACTATCAAATAGAGCTTCGGCTAATGTTTTAGCAACTTCTGTTTTACCTACACCAGTAGGACCAAGGAACAAAAATGAACCAATTGGTCTATTAGCGTCTTTTATACCTGCTCTTTGACGAAGTATTGCATTACTAACTAAAGTTAGAGCCTCATCTTGACCAATAACTCTTTTTGATAAAACATTCTTTAAATCGAGAACTTTTTCTTTATCACCTTTAGAGATTTTGTCTAAAGGAATTCTTGTTTGTTTAGAGATAATCTTAGCGATTTGATTTTCATCAACAACTTCATCAATCAATTTCTCGCCTTTAGAATTAGATTCAAGTTCTTTAAGTTTGTTTTCTAAAACAGGTATTTCTTCATACTTAATTTGACCCGCTTTTACGTAGTCATATTTAGATACAGCCAATTCATAATCTAGATTCGCTTTAGCAAGTTTCTCTTTTGTTTCTTTAATATTCTTAATGCATGTCTTTTCAACATTCCATTTATCAAATAAGACTTTTTCTTCTTCTTTAACTTTAGTTAACTCTCCTTCTAGAGCAGTTAATCTTTTAATAGAAGATTCATCTTTTTCCTTGCTTAAAGCGGATTTCTCAATTTCAAGCTGTCTAACCTTTCTACTTATTTCATCAAGTTCAGTTGGGACTGACTCAATTTCAACCTTAATTGAAGCACACGCTTCATCTACTAAGTCAATTGCCTTATCTGGAAGAAATCTACTTGTTAGATATCTATTAGATAATGTTGCTGCCGCGATTAAAGCATTATCTGTGATTTTTACACCATGATATGCTTCAAAATTAGACTTTAATCCTCTTAATATTGAGATAGTGTCTTCGACAGTTGGTTCTCCTACCATAACAGGTTGAAAACGTCTTTCAAGGGCTCGATCTTTTTCAATATATTGACGATATTCATTTAATGTTGTTGCGCCAATACAATCAATTTCACCTCTAGCAAGCATTGGTTTAAGCATATTAGCAGCATCAAGTGCACCATCGCTTCTACCAGCGCCAACAATAAGATGAATTTCATCTATGAAAAGAATTATCTTTCCGTCGCTATCTTTAATCTTATTTAAGACACCTTTAAGTCTTTCTTCAAATTCACCTTTGTATTTAGCGCCCGCAACTAATGCACCCATATCAAGTTCATATATTGTTTTCCCTTTAAGAGTAGCTGGAACATCATCTTTAACAATACGTTCTGCTAAGCCTTCAAGAATAGCGGTTTTACCAACACCAGGTTCACCGATTAAAATAACATTATTTTTACTTTTACGAGCTAAAATCTCAATAATTTTTCTTATCTCTTCGTCTCTACCTATTACAGGATCTATTTTTCCTTTTCTAACTTGCTCATTAATATCGCGTCCAAACTTAGACAAAATATTTTCATCCTTAGAATAATCAAATGGCATTTCATTATTTGACATAAATATATCCTCCTTATAATCTTTTTTGGCACTCGTATGATTTGAGTGCTAACAATATAATATCACTATTTGGCACTCTGTCAAGTAGACTGCTAAAAATATTTTATTTTGAAGATGTTATTATTTTAATAATAAAAAAAGAGCAGAACTTAATGTTCCGCTCCATGATTTTCATGATCGCAATCGTCATTGCAGCAACAGCATTTATGCTCTTTCTTATAATCTTTTACTAAACGTTTACTCTTTTTTACTGCGGGACAAGAGGCACATGTTGGACTTTCGCCTTTTAGTCTAGGATAAATATAAGAGAAGAAGATAATTGCTGATACTAGCAAAATTGCGATTATTAATATAATGATGTCGATGGCACTCATACTATTGCCCTCCCTATTACTCCGATAAGTGTTGCAAATACCCACGCAAATCCAATATAGAATGCAAATGAGAACATAAATGTCTTAGTCTTTTTGAGTTCTTTTGCAAGCGTGGATAACGCTGCTGCACATGGTGCACTAAATAAGTTAAATGTTAAGAATGCGTATGCTGTTGGGCCTGTTAAGAAGGCAAATGGTGAGCCTGCAGCAAACACATCGCTTGATCCAGCAATGATGCTCATTGTGGCCACTACTTGTTCTTTAGCAACCAATCCTTGGATTGCGCTTACTGTTGCGCCCCAACTCCAAGTTCCTAACATTGGATAGAAGAACCATGCAAAGACATTACCAATACTTGCAAGCATTGATTGATCAATTTGTTCTTCTTCTAAGAATTGCATTGTCCATGTGAATTTTGATAAGAACCAAATTACAATGGAGAATAACAATATAATTGTTCCAGCTTTTCTAACAAAGGCCATTGATTTATCATATACATCTCTAAAGACATATTTAAGTTTAGGAACCTTATATTCTGGAAGTTCACTGATAAAGGATGTATGTTCACCTTTAAAGATGAATTTCTTAAATACTGCTCCTGCAGCAAGAATAATTACAATAGCCATTAGGTAGAATGTTAATGCAATTAACCAAGCATATTCTTTAAAGAAGAATGATGTGAATAATGCCATGATAGGTAGCTTAGCAGAACAAGGAATAAATGAAGTTAGAATTGCAGTTGATTTTCTTTCATTTTCGTCTTCAATGACTTTTGTAGATGAAATTCCAGGAACTGCACAACCTGATCCGATAATAAATGGAATCAATGATTTACCACTTAATCCAAACTTATGGAAGATACGATCAAGCAAGAAGGCAATTCTTGACATATATCCTACTGTCTCTAACAAAGTTAGGAACAAGAATATAATAACAATTTGAGGGAAGAACGATAAGACTGCTCCTACGCCTCCAATAATACCGTCTTGAACAAGAGAAACAGACCATGCTGATCCTCCAGCAGATTCAATTAAGCCACCTAACCATGGTCCTAAACCTAAGAAGTCTAGGTTCGCCGTTAACGTGCCAAAGATAAGATTAAATTCAACTGGTTCTTCACTACTAGCGCCATTAAACAAAACATCAATTAATGGAGTAGTAAATCCTCCAACTATTCCTATGGAAATAAAATAAATTAATCCCATAATAACGACAAATAATGGAATAGCAGCCCATCTATTCAAGAAGACTTTATCTAATTTATCTGTGATATTAGATTTTCTTTCTTCAAAAGTAAGGCATTCTTCTTTTACTTTTTCTATGAAGTCATATCTTCTAGAAGCAATTAATTGTTCGCCATCCATATTATTGGATTGTTCAAGCTTTTTAATTAATTCTTCACCTTCTTGTATTAAGAAGCCGTGATAGCCTTTATCATCTTCAATTAATTTAACTGAAGCGAATCTTTTATTATTCGCGATAATTTTATCAGAGAATGTTTTAATAACATCTTCTATATCCTTTGGATATATCTTGATTTGATTATTCTTTTTATACTTTTTAGATATAACCATATCAATAAGTTCATCGATACCGGTTTCTTTCATTGCCGATATCTTCACAATTGAAGTACCTAGCATTTTCTCTAATTTTTCAACATTAATGTTCACACCATGTGATTCGAGAATATCTGACATATTAAGTGCGACAACAACATCCGCATCTAATTCTAATAATTGAGTAGTTAGATATAATGATCTTTCAAGTGATGTTCCATCAACAATATTGATGATTAAATCTGGTTTTTCATCAATGATGAATCTACGCGACACTTCTTCTTCAGGAGAATATGGCGATAATGAATAAATACCAGGAAGGTCGACTATAGATACATCTTTTGTACCTTTAAGTATTCCTTCTTTTCTTTCAAGAGTGACTCCTGGCCAGTTACCAATCTTTTGGTTTGAACCTGTTAAGTCATTAAAAAGAGTGGTCTTTCCAGAGTTTTGGTTTCCTACTAATGCAATTTTCATATTATTCAACAACCTCTACATCAATACAGCGCATATCAGCTTTTCTGATACATAACTCGTACCCTCTAAGCAAAACATCTACTGGGTCACCAAGAGGAGCAATCTTTTTAATTTCAATCTTCACTCCTTTAGTAATGCCCATATCAAGCAAATGTCTTCTAAGAGCAGCGTTATCGTTATGAAAATCTAAGACAACACATTTTTGCCCTCTTTTTAAATCTGAGAGGTGACCTTGATCACCGACTTTAAGAGTTAATTTAGAATGTTTCATAATGTTAACCTCGTTTAACTTTCCTTTTAAATTATATATATGTGTATTGTGTATTGTCAAATAAAAATTAACCAAAATTAACTTTTCTTGTATTTAAAAAAATATTGATACATAATAATACCATGAAATTATCGCAATCATTAGAAGACTACATAGAGGCTATATATGTTCTTGAATTTGAAGGTAATCCCATCAAACCAAGCGTTATAGCAAAAAACCTTAATGTTTCTAAGCCTGCAGTAACAAAGGCTATGAACGAATTATTAGGCATGTTTTTGATTAAAAAGACTCCGTATTCTGATATTGAATTAACAGATGCCGGTAGAGAGATTGCTAAAAATATATATCATAGGCACATTACTATTAGAGATTTCTTAATTAAATTAGGTGTATCTAGAGATATAGCAGAAAAAGATTGCTGTATGATCGAGCATGTAATATCTCCAGAGACATTGAAGGCGATTGAGAAGTATAAAGGATAATTATATTATAAAGCAAACTTTGTTTGCTTTTTTATTTCATATGTTTATGTTAAAATAAAATCATGGCAATTAAAGTAATAAAAGAATCAGACGGCGAACTTATCTATAAGATTAAGTGTGAATACTGTGGATGTGAATTCGAATATCAAAAAGAGGATTTAGGTTATAGACTTTGGTATCCTCATGGTTTTGTTTATTGTCCACATTGTAAAAAACCACTTAGACATAACGAAGCATTTGAAAAGAAATAAAAATATGTATTAATTTATGTTTTGATGGTATATGGAATTATTTATAATGAGCCATATATGTAATTGGATTTAATTCAAAACGTTCATCAATTCTTCCAAGCGCTATATAAAATTAGGATTAACTTTTTTACATCATAGATTCTAAACAAACAATATGAATCTTTTTTTATAATTTGATAATACAAAATTAAAAGCTGCTCAATATTTTCCATACAAGCAGCTTAGCAG
>CAVIPD010000051.1:5659-6643 GCA_963644775.1 bacterium
GATTAGATATTAAGCGTTATATTTTTTTGATAGAACTTGTTTGATATATTTTCCAAGTGCTTCATCTTCGCAGAAAACATAGCATCCTTTTTGCCCTCTTGATAAAAGTGTTTTATAAGTATTCCTAATAATTCTATCACCAAGTTCTTCATTGCCGTTTAAACCCTTGATAGTTGCATCACTCTTTGCTCTTTTTGTTCTATCTGTAATAACAGCGCCATTTTCGTATCGTAAATCTTTGCCAATGATGATTCCAACATATTCAAATTCAAGGCCTTGAGTAGAATGTATACATCCTACTTGTTCAAATGATTCCTCATCTAATGCAAACTTATCAGTGGAAAAATTCCATTGTGCCTTAAACCCGTTCTTTAAGAATATATCATACATAGATTTATTAGATTTTGAATCCCATGGATAGCAGTATCCGGCAATCATTCTTGCTTTATTATTGCCATTTTTAGTTCTAAGAGCCTCTCTCATTTCATTAGGATCGTCGAAAATTTGCAAATCATAATCAATATCAAATGTTTGATTTGCGGTTTTTCTAATGCCTAGCAAGTTATCCAAGAAAGCTATATATCCATCTGAGCCATTACATCTAAATTGCGAAGTTAATTGTAATGAAGGTCCACAGTGAGTTGTGCTGCCTAATACCCTACACCACTTTTTAATTTCATCAATTGTGCCAATATCTTTTGTTGAAATCATTTGGTCTTCATCAATGAAGAAAACGCTAATTTTTGAAGCGTTGATTATTTCTTTAACCTGATTTTCACCATGATTCGAAAATAAACCTGATTTTTCATTTAATCTATGAGCTTCGTCACATAATATACAATCAAATGTGTTTTTTGGAACATCATAAAAGCATCCAGATCCTTTAAATAATCCTTTAAGATATGAAACGGTATGCTTTCCTTTTACTAATGTAGATGAGAATGCTGTTCTAGGAGCAGAATTTTTTGTAACATAAACACATGA
>CAVIPD010000052.1:0-4952 GCA_963644775.1 bacterium
TCACCATCATCCTCGAATATTGAGATTTGAGTGTAGCCTTTTTCATCTTCGTTTTTTTCTTCGTTATTACTTTCTGATTTTTCTTCATTTACGTTTGTAGCAGCAATCTCTTCAACAATAGCCTTTGATTCAATGTCTTTTGAAATGTAGTCATTGCCTTCAATAAATGGTAATTGAAGCGATAATTTTTTAGGCATATCAATCATTGATTTTGCATAGCGATCTAAAGGCGTAACATGATAGTCATCAACCTTAACTTCAACAATGTCTTTTAAGTTATTTAACACTCTTAAGAGTGTTGATTCAGTACTTGTATCGAGTTTTTTCACATAAATTAAGGAATGAGGTTCGTTCTTAAATGAGCGGAAAACCATCGACGTTTTTCCAAGCCTATTTGTGAGCTCTGTGTTAGTTACATCATAAATGCGGATACAGCCTTTATCTGTAAGTAAAATAACCTTACCTTTTGTGCATTCAGAATCATATGTTTCAATACCTGCAATACTAGCTTTTCCAAGTTGAGAAATAGCTTTAACTCCACCAGATTTTGTGCCTGCTGAAGGTAGGCAATTTTCATTAAACATTGAGGAATTACCATCACTTGTAAACAAAATGATATTTGAATTACCTGTTGAGAATTTAACATCACATATTTCATCATCCTGAAGTAATTTCATGCAAACAATTGGTTTAGAATAACGAACGACTGAGAAGTCGCTTAAACGTAAACGTTTAATTTGTCCATGTTTAGAAACAAGGATGAAGAATAAATTATCTCTAAATTTCTCAATAACATATGCACGCACGATTTTTTCATTAGGATTTAAAGAAATAAGATAATTAATATGCTTTCCTTCGTCTTTCCACTTATTTTCATTTATTTCATGAATTGGAATATATAAGAAATTACCAACATTAGTGAAACAGATTAAATAATCTGTTGTCATGGCTCTACCTGAATAGACGACAGCATCTCCATTTTTAATTCCAGGAAGAGGATTAACTCCACTACTCTTATATGATTTAATTGATGAATATTTAATGTATCCATCACGGCTAACAGCAAGCATAACTTCTTCTTTACTGATTAAATCACGCTTATCAATGTTAACTGTGCCCTCTTTTTCAATAATTTGAGTTTTTCTAGGTTTTCCGTATTTATTAGAAATAGCCTTTAAATCACTAATTAAAAGGCGATCAAGTTTTTTTCTATCACATAATATTCCATTAAGATGTTCGATTGTTGATTCGAGCACTTTTTTCTCGTTCATCAAAGTGGTCAAATCAGTATTAGATAATTTATAAAGTTGAAGCATAACAATAGCTTCGCTTTGAGGCTCACTAAAACCAAACTTAACTTGAATATTTTTCTTCGCATCAGCTTTATCCTTGCTTGCGCGAATTGTTTCGACTACATCGTCTAAAATTGAAACTGCCTTAATCAAACCATCAACAACTTCAAGACGGGATTTGGATTTACGTAAATCATAATTTGAACGTCTTGTAATAACATCAACTTGATGGTCGATAAATGCATCAATAAAATCTAATAAATTTAATGTTTTCGGGCGTCCATTAACAATCGCAACATTGTTAGCGGAATATGATGTTTTAAGACCCGTTTTATTCATTAAATATGTATGAATAATATCAACGTTAGCATCTTTCTTTAAATCAATTGCGATTCTTAATCCGTTTCTGCCTGATTCATCTCTAACTTCAGCTATTCCAGAAACAACTTTATCGTGAATCAACTTATCAATCTCAAAAACAATTTCGTTAATTGTTGATTTATAAGGAATTTCACTAACAATAATTTGCTTTTCACCTTTGTTATCAATAATTTCAGTTTTTGCAGCAACTTCAATTTTTCCACGACCAGTTAAGTATATGTCTTCTAAGCCTTTGCTTTTATAAATATAACCACCACTTGGAAAATCTGGACCAGGAATAAATTGCATTAGATCAATAGGTTCTACTCTTACATGACCAATACGATAAATTACCGCTTCAATAACTTCTGACAAGTTATGTGTTGGTATTTCAGTTGCTAAAGCAACTGCAATACCTTCAGAGCCATTAACAAGAAGATTTGGAAATCTTGCCGGCATAACAGTTGGCTCAAAGTCTGTGTCGTCAAAAGTCAAAGCCATATCGACTGTTTCTTTATCGATATCTCTAACCATTTCTTCAGCGATTTGGCTTAGTCTAGCTTCCGTATAACGATAGGCCGCAGCTGGATCGCCATTAATTGAACCGTTATTACCTTGAAAATCGATTAAGGGATTATTTAATTTCCAGTCTTGTGACATTCTTACTAATGCTTCATAAATTGAGGAGTCGCCATGAGGATGATATTTGCCCATGACTTCACCGACTGTATGAGCAGATTTGCGTGTCGGACGTGTAAAAATGTTACCTGTTTTATACATAGAGAAGATAATTCTTCTCTGAACAGGCTTTAATCCATCTCTTGCATCTGGAATTGCACGATCTTGAATAACGTATTTTGCATATGTTGCATAACGAGTCGCCATAATCTCTTCAACGGTCTCGTTATGAATATTTTCTTGTATTTCAATCTCGACGGGTTCTATTTTCTTCTTTGCCATATTATTTTACCTCGTCAATAAATGTATCAACTTCGTTGAAATTAACATTTTCTTCAACCCATTGTCTTCTAACAACTGTATCATTGCCCATTAAAATTGAGATTTCGCGAGCTGCTGAAACAGGGTCTTCAATTGTTACTTTGCAAAGTTGTCTTTGTGATGGATCCATTGTTGATTCCCATAGTTGATTAGCGTCCATCTCACCTAATCCTTTATAACGAGAAATCCTATAGCCCGCACCAATTTCTTTTTTAGCTTTTTCTAAATCAGTATCATCCCAAGCATATTTATAAACAAGCTTATGATTAACTTCTTTAGAAACACGATATAAAGGTGGCATTGCAACAAACAATTTTCCCTTTAAAATGAGCGGTTTCATATAGTTATAGAAAAATGTGATTAATAATGTTTGAATATGAGCACCATCAGTATCAGCATCAGTCATAATGATAACTTTGCCATAGTGAGAATTATCAGCTTTAAAATCTTCGCCAAAACCCGCACCAATCGTATTAACAATGGTTGCAAATTCTTCATTTTTTAACATTTTCTCGGTTGAAACCGAATCAGTATTTAATGGTTTACCACGAAGTGGTAGAATTGCTTGATGCAAATTGTTTCTACCTTTTCTAGCAGTACCACCAGCAGATTCACCTTCAACAATAAATAATTCGTTTTTATCATAATCTTTTGATTGACATGGCGTTAATTTATCAGACAAAATCATTTCTGATTTTGCACGTTTGGTATTTCTAATTTCATCTTTTGCTTTTCTTGCTGCAACACGCGCAGTTTGAGCATCGATACACTTTTTAATTAAATTAACCGCAAATTCTTTGTTTTCGTTTAAGTAATAACTAAAGTTATTATAAATAAAATTACTAACAATTGTTAAAGCTTCTGGGGTTCCTAATTTTTGTTTAGTTTGACCTTCGTATTCAAGTTTTTGTTCAGGAATTTTTAAAGAAATAACTGCTGTTAAACCTTCACGAATATCCGTTCCTTCGAGTTTGACTTTGCCCTTTAAAAGTTGATTTTCTTCAGCGTAATCATTAACTGCCTTAGTAATTCCACTTCTAAATCCACTCTCATGTGTACCACCATCTTTTGTTCTAACATTATTTGCATAGGAGTAAATATATTCGCCATAATCTTTGGAGCAATATTGCAAAGCAATATCAATCTTAATTGAATCGTCTTCTCCAGAGAAAGTCATAGTGTTTCCAAGAGGAGTTTTATCTTTACAAATATTTTGTACATATTCCTTTATTCCCTCTTTATAACAAAATTGAGCTTTTTCTCCTGATCTTTCATCGTTTAACGCAAAAGTTACGCCTTTTAGTAAAAAAGCACTTTCTTGAATGTGGTTTGAGATAATTTCGAATTGAAAATTTGTTGTAGAAAAGATTTTTGAATCCGGTTTAAATCTTACCAAAGTTCCATGCTTCTTGGTATTACCAAGAATTTCTAATGGAATAGTAAGTTTTCCACCATTTTCAAATCTTAAATGATGAATCTTCCCTGACTTAAAAACAGTGATATCACAGTACTCACTTAATGCATTAGTGACGCTCGACCCAACACCATGCAAACCAGCAGATGATGCGTAAACTTTTGAAGAGAATTTTCCACCACTATGAAGTGTGGAAAAAATAAGTTGAACAGCAGGCATACCAGTTTGTTTATGAATATCAACTGGAATTCCCCTTCCCTCATCTAAAACGGAAACCGATCCGTCTTTATGAATATTTATGGTGATTATATCACCATATCCGTTTAATGCTTCGTCCACAGCATTATCGATAATTTCCCATACTAAATGATGTAAACCAGTAGAATTTGTTGAACCGATATACATTGCAGGGCGTTTTCTAACACCTGCTAAACCTTCGAGAATTTCGATATCTGCAGCTGAATAAGAATTAGTATTTTCTGTTGCCATAATTATTTTCTCTTCAATTTGTGAAATTGATTATAACAAGAAAAAAGTTGAAAAGTAACATACTTTTTTAGTATTATTGTGAAGGTTCAGAGGAATAATTTATGGATATTATTTTATATAATATAGTCACAGGCTTTTGCTCATTATTATTTGGATACATTTTTGGGAGTATTCCATCCGGTGTATTAGTTGGTAAATTAATTTATCACAGAGATCCACGACTCGAAGGATCTAAAAATTCAGGAGGAACAAACGTTGGTCGTTTATTTGGCAAAAAAGCCGGCGTTATCGTAATAATTTTAGACATGATTAAGTGTGTTTTGCCAACAATTACTGCATGGGCTGTAATTACATTTTCAGGATTAAGCAAAGCTTTAGCTTCAGATGCATGGGAATAT
>CAVIPD010000052.1:4962-11193 GCA_963644775.1 bacterium
CTTTATATTTATCTTGCACCATTAGGCGTAGCACTTGGACATTGTTGGCCATTATTTGCTGGATTTAAAGGTGGAAAGGCAGTTGCAACTTTTTGTGGATTCGCTGCATCATCAAGTTGGGCAATCCTTATCGCTGGAATTATTGCTTTTTTCACAACATTGAAAGCAAAAAAATATGTCTCACTTGCCTCGATAATTACAGCATCAGTCGCTGTGATTTTTTCATGGATTTTGTACATTCTAAAATTAACAGTTTTTCCTGATCAAATTAATATCGTTATGTGGGGTAATGGATCATTCCTAATTTGTGGATGGGAATACGCAACGGTTATGACACTCATTGGATTGATGCTTATTGTTCGTCATAGAGCCAATATTCAACGTTTGATCAAAAACAGTGAAAGAAAGATCAAATGGATGAAATAATAGTTAACTGTTAGTAGTTTTTTAGTAGTTTTTATTATTGTGAATTGATTTTTTGAATTTATATAAACCGAAAATTTGTTTCGATATATTCGATGGTTTTGATTGACATTTTTTTCAACTCAATAATTTTTATTTAATTTTTTGCACTCACCACTACTACTAATTTTTTTACGCTTCACCAGAGGCCGTTTTTAGACCTTGAATTTCTTTTTATGAGTATTTGCCTATCCTTTGATTTTTGTCCTGTTAAATGGCGTTTTTGTTATAGGTTTTCTACCATCTTATTTTGCTAATTTTTGTTTTATTTTTTTAACAATAATTCACATAAAAAAAGCGCCGGATTTCCGACGCTATTTTTAACGTAATTTTATTGATTGCGTTTCATTGAATTCATGACAGCTTTAATTTGCGCTTCTGAAGGTTTGCGTCCCATCTGCATAAACATTGCTCTGATCATGTTTTCATTGATTGGTGGGTTTTTACGAAGTTGTTCTTTAAGGAACCATCTTGTAACGAAGAAACCAATAATCAATCCGCCAATAAGTGCACCAACGATTGAAACAATCAATACCCATATTTCTACCATATCATAGTCTCCTATGCGCGACCATCATATGCGCCTGTGTCTGTGCGAACAAGAATTGTTTCGCCATTATTAATAAATAATGGGACTTTAAGTTGGAATCCAGTTTCAACTGTTGCTAACTTCATAGCTTTGTTAACTGTGTCACCGCGGACACCTGGTTCGCAATCTATAATCTTGAGTGCGACGCTTGTTGGTAAAGTGATACCAAGAATTTCATCTTCATAAAAGAGAATATCAATTTCAGCATTTGAAACAAGGAAGTTTTGTTCCCATTCAAGTCTTGATTTTGCAATCTCAATTTGTTCATATGTGGAATTGTCCATGAAGACGAGAGTTTCGCCTGCATCATATAGGTATGCCATTTTCTTCTTATCTAATAATGCTTTTTCAACATCATAACCACTGTTTCTTGCAAGTTCAGTAATGGCACCGGTACGCATATTTTTAGCTTTAACCTTCGCAACCATCTTTCTCATAGCGGTTTTATTAAGAAGAATATCCATAACTTGATAAAGATTACCTTCATCAATGAAATAGTTTCCTGGTCTTAATTCAGTAACGTTCATTATTAAGTCCTCCTAATGTAAAAATATTATACTTATTTTTATATATTCCGCAAATACGGATTATATTTTAGTTCTCTATCTAGTGTAGTGTTCGGCCCGTGACCTGGTAAAATTTTTGTTTCTTTTGATAAAATCAAAAGTTTCGATAAACTTGATTCGATTGTTTTAGCTGAACCGCTGGGTAGATCTACTCTTCCAATAGATGATTTAAAAAGAGTATCTCCAGAGAACAAAAGATTTTCTTCTTTAACGTAAAAGCATGTGCTTCCTAATGTATGGAATGGAGTGTGAATCACTTTAATAACGTAATCGTCTAATTCTAAATTGTCATTATCATTGATAATGATGACATCTTTTGGTTCATAAATAAGATTGTCTCTTAGATTAAATTTTGGATCCTTAATTTCTATAAGAGTGTGTTCATCACAATAAATCTTTGCGTGAGGATATTCATTACATACATCTTCTAAGGCACCAACATGATCAAAATGACCATGAGTGATTAGAATTGATGAAATAGTTAAACCAAGTTTTTTTATGTGCTCAATAAGGCAATTCCCACCATTATAACCAGGGTCGATTAAAATAGCTTTATCTTTATTCTTCCAAAGGATATAAGTGTTGCATCCTAATGCTTTTTCGTATTTATCAAACATATAAAAAAAGAGGATTATAAATCCTACTTTTTCTCCTTGTGCAATGTTTGCTTTTTGCATCTTTTGCAGTATTTCTTTGTTTCGAGTCTGTCTGGATGTTCTTTTTTATTTTTTGTTGTAATGTAATTTTCTTCACCACAAACAGTGCATTTTAATGTAATGTTATCGCGCATAAAGTTCTCCTTTTATTTTCGCAAGTAGAATAAAAAAAAAAAAAAAAAAAGATATCTACAAGATATTTATATAGAGTTATAATTTATTTATGCAAAACAAATTACCACGAGAAAAAACAAAACAAATTAGAATTGGAAATATCTATATCGGTGGATCGAATAGAGTTTTGATTCAATCGATGTGCAACATTAAGACTGAAAAATATTTAGAAGTTGCTGCACAAATCAATCGCTGCGAAAAACTAGGTGCCGACTTAATGAGAGTATCAGTTTTAGATGAAAACGATGCTTTAGCAATTAAAAAAATAAAAAGCTTAATTAATATACCTTTAATTGCTGACATTCATTTTGATTATCGCTTAGCGATAAAATCAATTGAATCTGGAGCGGATGCAGTTAGATTAAATCCGGGCAATATCGGTTCAGAAGAAAATATCAAAAAAGTTGTTGATTTATGTAAAGAAAAGCATGTTCCAATTAGAGTAGGTATTAACTCAGGGTCAATTGATAAAAAGATTAATGATTCAACATCAATCGTTCGTTCAAATGAATTGATTGAATCCGCAAAAAGAACAATTAAGATATTAGAAGATTTAGGTTTTTATGACTTAGTCATATCTCTTAAGGGAAGTCATGTCTTAGAAACGATTGAAGCTTATCGACTTGCAAAAGAAACATTTGCTTATCCATTACATATTGGAATAACAGAAGCAGGTCCTAAAGACATCGGCTTAGTTAGAAGTGTCGCCGGATTAGCACCAATTTTACTAGAAGGTATCGGTGACACAATTAGAATTTCATTGAGTGATGATCCTGAAGAGGAGATAAGAGCGTGTAGGCGCTTATTAAAAGACTTGGAAATTAGAACGGATTATCCAACCTTGATTTCTTGCCCAACATGTGGAAGAACACAAGTTAACCTAATTCCTCTTGCTAAACAAATATTATCGTTCTTAGAAGAAAATCAAATTAAACTTACCGTAGCAATTATGGGCTGTATAGTTAATGGTCCTGGTGAAGCAAAGCGCGCTGATATCGGCTGCGCAGGTGGTAAAGATAAATGGATTATCTTCAAAAAAGATCAGCTAATTAAAACTGTTCCTGATAAAGACATATTTAAAGAACTAACAAGTGAGATACTAAAAATAAAATCCCAATAAGGGATTTTTATTTATTCTTTCCAATTTGGTTCGTACTTCTTATTAAGAAGCATTTCAATTTCCTTTTTATAAGGCGCTTTACCGTTAATATAAGGAGTTTCAAGAATCTTAGGAATATTAATTAAACGTGGATCATGAATGTATTTAACCAACGCATCAAACCCAATACTTCCATAGCCAATATTTTCATGTCTATCTTTATGTGAACCGATAGGATTTTTAGAGTCATTAATATGAACGCATAATAAGTACTTTAAGCCGATAATTTTATCGAATGATTCTAAGGCATTATCAATATTATTGATATCGATGCCTTCATCATTAACGTGGCATGTATCTAAACATATACCGATTCTATCAGGATTTTTAATGTGGGAAATAATATAGTGAAGTTGTTCGAATGTTGAGCCCATTTCTCCACCTTTTCCGGCCATAGTTTCTAAAGCAATTTTTACATCTGTTCCATCTTTAGAAAAAACTTCATCGAGTGCTTTAACAATAGATTCAAGTCCATTTTCAATCCCAGTTCCTACGTGGCTTCCTGGATGAAGAACAAGTATTTTCAAGCCAAAATCTTGTACTCTTCTAAGTTCTTTTACTAAATTATCTTTAGATACATTGTATAAAGATTCATTAAGTTGATTAGCAATGTTTAAGATGTATGGAGCGTGTACAATAATTTTGCTTTCATCTAAACCGTGTTCTTTGATCAATGCTCTTCCTTCAACAATTTTTAATCGTTCGGTAGGAATTCTAAATGAATTTTGAGGTGCTCCAGTATAGAACATGAAGGTTGTTGAATTATAGCTTAAAGCCTCTTTAACAGAACCCACATAATAATCAGGTCCAGACATAGAAACGTGTGAGCCAATAAATATCTTATCCATTGTTACGACCTTCTTTTTTATAGCGTTCTATTCTTTGACGACGAATATCTTTTTTAATAATTTCACGTCTATGTTTTTGTTTAGCTTTCTCAATCGCTTGTTTTTGTTTCTTCTTGTAACCAGGTTTAACTTTTTTATCTTTACGAGCGGATTGGTTATTGATTCTTCTAATTTCTTTAGCAAGTTCAGGATCAAGATGTTTTTTTGTTGGATGAGTCTTTTCAATCTTCTTTCCTTCAACAAGTTTTCCGCCTCGCAATGAAAGATATTCAAACTCAACTCCGTTAGAAATAAGTGCTAAAGGTTTTTTGGTGAAATCATTATTATAAAATGTAAAACATTTTCCTTTTTTATCAAAACGTCCAGTCCTACCTGCTCTATGATAGTAGAATTCAAGATTATTAGGTAAATCAACATTTAATACTTCTGTAACATTAGGAATATCTAATCCACGAGCGGCCATATCAGAACAAACAAGAATATATATTTTGTCATTTTGAAGCTGTTTCATAACGTTTTTACGTTCTCTAGATGATAAATCGCCTGTTAATAATCCTACTTTATAGCCGTTTGATTTTAGATATGAATAAATCGAATTTGCAGTTTCCTTCTTTGATGCAAAGATTAAAAGTAAATACGGATTCACATTCTCAATAAATTCTCTTATCGCTTCATTTAAATCAATATGTTTAATATCGATAAGGTAATGTAAAACATTACTAGAGGTCATTATTTCCTCGTTAACAATTGGAACATTTGGTCCAACATATTTTTCAAGTTGATGCGCTAAATTAGCTTCTAAAGTTGCTGAATAAACCAAAAATTGAGGTTGATTAACAAGTAAAGCGAATTTATCAATATCGGAAAAATATCCTTCTGATAAAAGCATATCAGCTTCATCAAAAACAATTGTTTTAACACTATTTAAAGATAGCAGGTGCTTTTCTCCTAATATTTCAGCTAATCTACCTGGTGTGCCAATAACAATATGTGGCGAAATAGATAAGCCTTTCATTGAATTTTCGATTTCTTCTCCGGCTTTAAATAAGCGGATTTTAAGTCCTACAAATTCTTCTACAAAAGGAATTGCAAAATCATATATTTGTTGCGCAAGTTCTCTAGTAGGAGCAACAATGATTGCTTGTGTATTTTGATTTTTTAAATCAATCGAATCGATGATTGGTATTAAAAAGCATAGTGTTTTACCACTTCCTGTTGAAGATTGAACCATTAGAGTTTCTCCCTTTAATGCTTTTGGAATACTTCTTAATTGAATTGGAGATGGCTCAAAAAATCTTTGACGAGATAAAGAGTCAATCATTGTTTGAGACAAATTAATAGCTTTAAATGACATAATTTCACCCGAAATATTATACACGGAAAAGCGACTACGTGGTATTATGAAGACATGAAAATTGAGATTTTAAAGCCTTGTGGATATTGTTCTGGTGTTAAGCAAGCTATGAATCTTGCTCTAAAAACAAGGCAAGAAAACCCTAATTCAAGAATTTGCGTTCTTGGTAGCCTAGTTCACAATTCCGACGCTTTAAACACTCTTAAATCCGCTAATATTGAAATATTAGATAATAACGAAGAATCAATTAAATCGTTAAATAATGACACAATCGTTATTTTAACTGCACATGGTCATAGCGAAAACATCGAACACAAATTGATTCAAAACAAAATTCATTTTGTAGATGCAACATGCCCATTTGTAAAACAGGCACTAAAAATTATTTCAGATGCAATTAAAAATAATCATGAAGTTATATAC
>CAVIPD010000052.1:11203-12615 GCA_963644775.1 bacterium
GTTATATACATTGGTAAAAAAGGGCATCCTGAGGCTAATGCAGCATTATCAATATCAAAACAGGTTCATTTAATCGAAATTGATAAAGAATTTGATTTATCATTTATTAATGATGAATCTCCATTAGTTATTTCTCAAACTACTTTTGGCGAACAAGAAATCGAAAACATAAACAAACAAATTAAAATTCAAAAACCCAACGCTTGTATGCATAACGGTGTGTGTAATGCTTCAACATCAAGACAAAAATCTCTTCTTTCATTATCTAATGATGTTGATTTAATTTATGTTGTCGGAGGGAAAAATTCTAACAACACGAAAACACTTTATCGTTTAGCTATTGCTCATTATCCAAATGCCAAAGTTTTAATGATTGAAAATAAAAACGATATTAATAAAAAAGACCTTATAGGTCTTAATTATGTTGCTATTTCATCTGGAGCATCGACTCCAATATCAGTTGTTGATGAAATAAAATCGCATATAGAATTACTTTGTAATTAATTCTGGAAGTTTTTCGTGATTAATAATTGTTACTTCAATTGAAGGATCAATTTCATGAAGAATTTTTTTCATTTGTGGCATAAAGATTCTTTCAACTTCATGAGAAACATCTAAATAATTGAATTTGTTCGAAATAACATCTCGACGAATATGATGAGGAGTATCACCGCTGATATATATATCGTAGCCTTCAAGTAAAGCGTTAGCGTATTTATATGATCCGCCACCACCAATAATGGCAACCTTTTTAATCATATCTTTTCCACTATGAATTAAATGTGAATATTCAATATTCAAACATTTGTTTGCATATTTTGAAAATTCATGAATTTCCATTGCTTCAGGCAATTCACCACCGCGAGCCATTTTGCATGTTTCCAGTTGAACAATATTTTTTAATCCTAGAGCATTAGCTAATGCATCATTCATACCATCTTTACCTATGTCAAAGTTTGTGTGCATGCTATATACAGGAATGCCTAATGCGTCAATACGTTCGCAAAGATTTTTTTTGATTGGATCGTGTTTAAATACGCGATATTTGGTTCCATAAATGAATGGATGATGTGTCAAAATTAAATCTGGTTTAACGTTGAGCTTTTTAAGCTCATTAAAAGCAACATCATCAAAATCTAAGCACAAGACAACTGATTTAATTTCCTCTGGCAAATTGCCTGTCATTAAACCAACATGATCGCCTGGAGATTTGATTGATTTAGGAAATCTTTTAGCAAGTTTTCTCAATAATTTTATTGTGTTCATAACGATTCCAACCTTTCAATTTTCGATTCTAACTTAGCTATTTCAATAGGTTTTAATATCTTAGCCTTTTTCTGTTTGATTAGATTTATCGCTAATCGTTTCAATTCTTTAGACTTATATTCTTGAAACAATGGGTCGGTTGATAT
>CAVIPD010000052.1:12625-24825 GCA_963644775.1 bacterium
GTTGATATCTTATAGCCGAATTCATATTCAATATCTTTATATGATGAAGTTCCCTTCACAAATGAGATAATAAAATAATATAAATTATTTTCTTGAACAATTTTTTCTTTATCGATACGATAACCAAGTTTTGTTATTTCTCGTCTAATAAGTTCTTCATCTTTATGAGCATCAATGATAATGTAATTAACACTATTAAGTTTTTGGATATTTTTTCTTAATATATCAACTATCAAATGTCCACCCATTCCAGCAATAATAACTGTATCACTGTTAGTATCTAAATCATTTAAACCATCACTAAGAATAGTTTTTGCATTATAGTCTTTAAGACTATTTTTTAGAATAGTGAATGGCCCAACTTTATTTTCAACTGCTACAATATTGTTAATGATATGATTATCTAAAAGATATTTTTCCAATAAGCCATGATCAGCGCCAACATCAAAAACTTTAGCGCCTTTATTAACAAAACTAGCAATTGCTAAAAGTCGATTTGACAAATTCATCAAACTACCTCGTGGTAATCTCCTAATTTTTTGAGTTTACTTTTCTTACGAAGTGTACGAATTGCTTTTGCTTCGATTTGTCTAATACGTTCACGTGTGACGCCAAATTCTTTTCCAACTTCTTCAAGTGTTCTTGGATGATTATCATCAAGGCCATATCTTCTACGAAGAACTTTTTCTTCACGTTCGGTCAAACTTTCAGACATAACATCATAAAGTTCTTGTCTAAGAAGTGATTTTGTCGTGTATTCACTTGGAGATAAAGTTTCTTTATCTTCGACGAAATCTGATAATCTTGAATCATCTTCTTCACCAATAGGAGTTTCTAAAGAAACAGGCTCTTGGTTAACACGTTGAATTTCTCTAATTCTATCAGCAGACAACGCTCCTTGAAGTTTATCGGAAATTTCTTCGGCAGTAGGATCACGTCCTAATTCTTGAACAAGTTCGCGTTGCGCTCTGGTGATTTTATTAATTGTTTCAACCATATGAACAGGAATTCTGATTGTACGTGCTTGATCAGCAATGGCACGTGTAATAGCTTGTCTAATCCACCATGTAGCGTATGTTGAAAACTTAAAACCTTTTTGATAATCGAATTTTTCAACAGCTTTGATTAAACCCATATTACCTTCTTGAATTAAATCGAGAAAAGGCATGCCTCTACCGGCGTAACGCTTAGCAATTGAAATGACTAAACGTAGGTTTGCATTAATGAGTTGTTGTTTAGCTTCTTCATCACCTGCGACAATACGTTGAGCTAATTCTTGTTCTTGTTTGGCATTTAACAATGGGACTTTTCCGATTTCTTTAAGATAAATCTTAACTGAATCATTTACTTTGACATCACCTGCAACAAGTTTACTTAAATCATTAAGTTCTTGCTCTGAAGGAATGTCGGCGTCATTTAGTTCCAACTCATCATCATCTAAAAGATCATCTTCTGAATCTTCGCTGAATTCCAATTCGTCAATTCCGTTTTCATCGTTATCCGATAAAACAGTAATACCATTCTTTAAAAAGAATTCTTGCATTTCCTCGATGCTTTGATCATCCATGTCAAGATGTTGAGTAGCATCTGAAATTTCGGATTGTTCGATTTCGTTTCCGTTTGCTTTAGCTTGCTTTAAAAGGCGTTTTTTAATATCTTCTAGTGATTCAATTGAGTTATCATCATCATCAAATTCACCCTTTGCGGATCTGGCTTTAATTGCTTTTGGTGCCTTTTTCCCGCCTTTAGCAGCCTTTTTAACTTCCTTTTTTGCTTTTGCTAGCATATTCCTAATCCTTCTTTCTAACGAGGCTTATTTCGCCTTTTTCTCGTTTGTTCGTTTTATGTAATCATCAAGCAGGCGCGCTTGTTCAGAAGGTGGCTTGCCTTCGAGAGCAAGTTTGATATTAGTCCTATTGTAATTTTTAGTTCTTTCCTCTTTGATTGTTTCTAAACAATCGTTAAGAATTTGATTGAGTTCGGACTTATCAATCTTCTGAAGTGGTAATGCACTCAGTTCATATAACAGTTTCCCCTTATTTGGATTATCGCTTTGCGATACATAATCCATTACCATTGATATATCTACTGAGTTATATTTGGATGCATATTCTACAAAATAGTTTGCTAAATCTCTATGTATACCGATATTGAAGTAACCAATGTTCTTTTCATAGAAATCTATAGCATCTTTGTCATTCGCCATAAGTTCAAGAACTTGTCTTTCTGCACAAGCTAATCTTCTTAGTTCTCGTGCAACATTAATTGTTTCGTATTGATGTTCAACATTGATGATATTGTTATTAGCTATACTACTTTTTGTTTTTTTATATTCTTTAATGTGCTCTTTAATTGCATTAACGTTGAATCTAGTGACATCAGCGAGCTTATAGACATAGTCGTCGAATTCTAATTTAGAATTGATATTCGCTAACATTGGTGTGAAGTGAGCAATAACTTTCTTTCTATCTTCAACAGAATCTAATGGAGATGTGTTTTTATAATAGTTAAGAGCAAAGTTAAATGGATCTACTAATGTATTAACAAAAACTTTTAGTTTTTCAGGTCCATCTTGCTTTAGAATTTCATCTGGATCACGAACCTCACCAGGATATGAAACAATTCGGTATGAGATATTGGCTTTTTCTAAAGCCGACATAATCTTCATCATTGCTTCTTGACCTGGTTTATCGCCATCAAGACAAAGTCTTACTTCAACATTAAGTCTCTTTATCAGTTGAGTATGAGCCTCAGTAAGTTTAGTTCCCATAACAGCAACAGCAGATGAAATACCAATTGTATCAAGCGCAAAAATATCCATAAATCCCTCTACTAAATATAAATATCCATCATGTTTAGCTGATTGCTTTGCAATATGATAGTTATATAAGATTGATTCTTTTTTAAATATTTTTGTTGTTGGCGAATTAACATATTTAGGAGCATCATCACCGGTAGTCATTTTTCTTGCAGAGAAACCAACAACTTGGCCATTAGCATTTTTAATTGGGAAAATTAATCTTCCGGCGTTAGAGTCAGCAGTATCAGATGCACGAACTAATGTAATGCCAATATCTTCGATATTCTTAAGAGAAAAACCTTTTTGCTGTAAATAAGCAATAGTCATCTTTCCGTTTTGCAATGAATATCCTAATGAATATTTTTCAATTTGATCATGTGATATCTTTCTTTTAGAAAGGTAATCAATCGCAACTTTTCCTTCTTCAGTTTGCAAACCATATTCATAAAATTTTTGAAGTTCGTTAATACAGTTATAAAGAGTTTGTACATTTGCATCAACTGGTTTAATCACTTCGTGTTGATGTAATCTTGGGTCATCGAAATTTATAATTTCGCATACACGTTTAACAGCTTCAGGGAACGAGATTTTTTCATAATCAGCGACAAATGAAAAAACATCACCGCCATGATGGCATACATAACAATGAAAGGTTTGCTTCTCCTTGTTAATATCCATACTGGGAGTATGGTCATCATGAAATGGACATAATGCAACGTAGCGTCTACCTTTTTTAATTACGTTAAGGTATGACGAGATGACGTCCACTATGTCAGCGTTGCTTTTAATTTCTGCTAATAGGTCGTGATCAAATGTCATATTTTATATACTAAATATATACTAATTTTTAACTATTTTTCAATTTTATCTAAAAGATAGTTTCTTACTTCATTAATTGGCAACCTAACTTGTTCCATTGTATCACGGTCTCTAATAGTGACACAATTATCTTTCTCAACTGTATCGAAATCTACTGTAATACAGTATGGTGTTCCGATAGCATCTTGTCTCCTATAACGTTTACCAATTGAACCGGTTTCATCATAGACGACTGAGAAATGCTTATTAAGCATTCCTAATACTTCTTTTGCTTTATCACCTAATTGTTTGCTTAGTGGCAAAACAGCGGCAAGATATGGAGCTAAATTTGGTTTAAAGTGCATAACAATTCTACTGTCATTATCTTTAAGTTTTTCGACATCATATGCTTCGCATGCAACCATAAGGAATATTCTTTCAACGCCCATTGATGGTTCAATGCAGTATGGAACATATTTTTCGTTTGTTTCAGGATCAAGATATTCAAGCGATTCGCCACTAGCTTCCATATGACGCTTTAAATCGTAATCTGTTCTATCGGCTACGCCGAGAATTTCGCCCCAGCCAAACGGGAATCTATATTCAACGTCTGTTGTGCCTTTTGAATAGAAGGCAAGTTCTTCTGGTTCATGGTCTCTATATCTAAGATTTTCTTGATTAATGTTTAATGATGCTAAAAAGTCTAATGAATATTTTTTCCAATAGGAAAACCATTCTAAGTCTGTACCAGGTTTGCAGAAGAATTCCATTTCCATTTGTTCAAATTCACGAACTCTGAAAATAAAGTTTCCTGGAGTAATTTCATTACGGAAGCTCTTACCGATGTTACAAATACCAAAAGGAATTTTTCTTCTTGATGTTCTTTGAACATTTTTAAAATTAACAAACATTCCTTGAGCTGTTTCTGGGCGTAAATAGACAAGACTTTCAGATGCTTCAGTAACACCGATATGTGTTCTAAACATCAAATTGAATTGACGAATATCGGTGAAATCTGATTTACCACAGACTGGACAAGCAACCTTGTTATCTTTGATAAATTTAATCATTTCTTCGTTAGTCATGCCGTTTACATCAACTTCTGGATGAGTCTTTTCGATTAAGTTATCAGCACGATGACGAGAATGGCAACATTTACAGTCAATTAATGGATCCGCAAATGTTGCAACGTGTCCTGTTGCTTTCCAAACACCTGGGTTCATTAAAATTGCAGCATCAATCCCAACATTTGTTGGCGATTCACGAACGAATTTCTCCCACCAATATTTTTTAATATTGTTTTTTAATTCAACACCTAACGGGCCAAAATCCCATGAGTTGGATAATCCACCATAAATTTCTGAATCTTGGTAGACAAAACCACTTGTAATTAAATGTGTAACAATTTCATCAAATTTCTTTTCCATAATTTTCCTCACGTAAATAACGCCTCATAGTATATGGATGCGCAGTTATGTTGTCAACCTATTATAAGTGTATATTAGATATTATTCAACAAAGTTATAGATTTTAAATCTATCTGAACATTGTTGTATAAAAAATGATTAAGTTCGTTAATTATTTCTAAGCACTCTTCTTTACTAAAAGATATTTTCGACATGTCACTTGGACTAACTTTAAATATGTAGCGAATAATCTTGAGTTTTCTGCTTGTGCACTTTGCGTGCTTTGACGGGCGATAACAATCGCTACAGATAAATCCCCCATCATTATATGAAACAGCGGTAATTTGGCTTGTTTGACCACAAATAACGCAACTATCCACATTTAATGAGTAGCCTGATTCTTTCAAAATGTTTGCAAAGTAAATTAAACCAACTGTTAATGGATCAAATCCTGAGTTAATTAAATCAAATGCTTTTTCAAGCCACTCATATAAATGAGAAGCGTCATCATTTTGCAGTAGTTTATTAGTTAATTCACCTATCAAATCGCATACTGCTAATACAGATATATTGTTTTTGATATTTGGATAACTACATAGCAGTTCACCACTTCTTAAGGAATAACCTTCTTTAGTTTTCGAAACTTGAAAGCGAGATTTAGAAAATAAATTCGTTGATGGCGCATTTTTACTTTTATACTTTAATACGCCTCTAGCAAGAAATGAACGAAAGCAGTCTTTACTTAAAACATTCACCATTGCGTCGTTATCACGGAATGGTGTTACTCGAATAACGATGCCTTCAAATTCAAACATTTATTTATAGCCTAATTCTTTCAATATTCTTGGATTATTAATCCAATCTTCTTTAACTGATACGAAAAGCTCAAGGAAAATATGTTTATTAAAGTATTCTTCTAAAGTCTTCCTTGCTTTAATGCCGATGGCTTTAATTTGCTTGCCACCTTTGCCAATAACAATTCCCTTATGTGATTCACGATCAACAATTATTGTCGCTTTAATGTACACTTCTTTAGATTTGTGCTCGATAGTATCGACTCTTACAGCTAATTCATGAGGCACTTCTTCTTTTAAAAATCGAAGCAATTTTTCACGAATAATTTCTGAAACATAAAAAGCAGCATCTTTATCGCATATTGCATCTTCTGCGTAATAACGAGGTCCTTCGGGCATTAATTTTTTGATTTTACAAAGTAAATCGTCAATACCGAAATTTTCAATTGCGCTCATTTCAAGTATTTCGGTATTTGGATATCGATTTTTATAAGTTTCTTTAATTTCTAAAACGTTTGGAAGCCTTAATAAATCAATTTTATTGATTACAACAAATAATGGAATATTATCAGGAATTGATTTAGCAATATATTCATCACCTGCGTCAAATCGCTTTGATCCATCCACTACTAAAACAATTGCATCAACACCCTTAGTAGATTCTAAGGCATCTTGATTCATGATTTTACCTAACGAGTGTCTGGCCTTATGAATTCCTGGAGTATCAACGAAAATGATTTGATATTCGCCGTCATCAAAAATACCTTTAATAGCGTTTCTTGTAGTTTGAGCTTTTTCGGTAACAATTGAAATATCTCGCTCTAAAAGAGCGTTTATCAATGTTGATTTACCGGCATTAGGCCTTCCAATAATTGCAACAAATCCAGAATGCATTACTTTAAATCATCCTCTGAGAATGCATATGGTAGTAATTCATCGATTGTTGTTTGTTGGATAAGACCTTTAAGGTTGGCCATTAAAATTGGAGCATTTTTAGGCATGAGCTCAGAAATGACTTGTCTACATGCACCACAAGGTGCACATGGTCCATCTGTGTCTGCGGCTAAAGCTAAGGCAACAATATCGTTTTTCTTTACGCCATGTAAGTATGCATTGTATATAGCGTTACGTTCTGCGCACATGCATAATGGGTAAGACGAGTTTTCAATATTTGCACCTAAGAAAACCTTTCCGTCTTTTGTTAAAAGAGCTGCACCAACTTTGAATTTGGAATATGGAGAATAAGATAGTGATCTTGCTTCGATTGCTTTTGCAACGAGTTCCTTGTTTTCCATTTTGTGACCTCCTAGGATTTCATCCTGTAATTGAAACATAATTGTTTCATCTTCTTTTTTCATATGATCGTAACCGAGTAAATGTAGCATTCCGTGAACAAAAAGAAATGACATCTCCCTTTCGAGTGAATGACCATAAGCTTTTGCTTGTTCCTCTGCTTTCTCATATGAAATGATAATTTGACCCAAAGATGTTGGAATACCTGGCAAAACAACTTCGTTATCGTCATCGAAAAAAGCAAAACTGATAACATCAGTAACCTTATTGATGTTGCGGTAATCGTGGTTAATTTCTTGGATTGACTTATTATCAACAATTGAAACATCTACAATATAGTTTGTATCAATATGTAAATCAGTAAATACCTTCTCAAGTAAGGTAGAGAAAGAATTTTCGTATGCATCATAAGATGCAGGTCCTTTGTTGATAAAGTCTAATTCCATATCTTGGGGTTAATATCATAACACAAACAATTAACTTTTGTATTACAAATTGCATTTATCGATAAATCTAGCTTTATCTTTATTGAAATCTGAAAGTGTCCAATCAGCATCTAAGAGAATATTGAGATTGGTTAAAAGAATATAATAAAGTCCAAAATGGAATAGAATGTAATTGGTACTTACTTCACCTGCAAAAAGCATCAGCAAAAAACATATTATTAGTACGATAAATGTATTTATACATTTTCTTATAGAAAAATTAAGAGCAAATTTAGATGATTTAGAACAAATATTTTTAATATCGTTAATTGGATTGCTATTTGGATCAGTTAACGCTAAAGATTCTAAGTGAGTTATTTCAATTTTCTTTTTGCAATCTCTTTTATAAAAGAGCATCTTCTCAATAATGATAATAAGCAATAATGAAAGAATCATAACACAATTATGTGCATCATTTATTATGAGACTAACAACAATAATTGCAGACAATAAAAACGTAGCAAATAACTTACGGTAAATTGAAAAATAATTTGCCTTGAAATTTGAATAGGTTTTATAGCTTTCTTGGCATGAATTTTCACTATTAAAATATAAAGGTATGTATCTATTATCAAAATTATTTATTATTTTGATTAAATACCAATTTTCTACTAATTCTATTATCATAAATATTGTTAATAAAATAAGAGGAATAAAAATAAAAGAATCACTTTTTACAAAGTATAAACCAATCACTAAAGAGGCTACTCCTAATGTCGATAGGAAGTATGAAATAACATTGGATATTGGGGATATGATTGTTATTTTTGGGATTGATAAATAATAAGGAATAAAAGAATCTACTTCAAGGAGTTCACCACTCCAACGAGATTTAAATTCATTTAATCTTAATTTTAATTTACCTTTATCAGGATCATTTACATAAATAAACTTAGTAGTTAGTTTATTAACTAAAACTAAATGATTTGAATCAATAAGTGCTAACGACACTGGCTTAATAGCGTCAATGTCTTTATTTACACACTTATATCCGCTCATGGTTACGCCATATTGCAAAGCAATATCAATAAGATTAGAAAAAGAATAAGATTGGTTTTTAAAGGGATTTCTTAATCTTAAGAAGGACTTGTTCTTATTGATGGTGGCTAATAACATCTTTAACGATGCAAAGCCACAGTCATGATCGTTTCCTTGATAGCAGAAATATTTTGACATTAGTTTCGCCTCCACTATTAAGTAGTGCGATTTTGTTTAAAATTGCAAAAAATAAAAAAGGGAAGCTAAGCTTCCCAATTATTGATTAGTACGTATTAGTAGGCTTTACGTCTAGCCATTTCGCTTTTTAGTTTACGCTTAAGTCCTTTTTTAAGGTAGAACTCTCTCTTACGTGTCTCAAGGAGAACGCCAGATTTGTTCACTTGGCGTTTAAAACGGCGAAGTGCTTCGTCTAATGTTTCGTTTTCACGAACGATTGTTTTTGGCATTTAATTCATCTCCTTTCTTACGTACAGAATAACAAATGTTATTCACCTCTTACGATTTTAACACCGCATGAGGCGCCGATGCGCGATGCACCAGCATTAATCATATCTTCAGCTTCCCTGCGGCTATGGATACCACCACTGGCTTTAACGCCATATGTTGGGCCAACAGCTTCGCGCATAATTTGAACGTGATGGACTGTTGCTCCACCTTTTGAGAAGCCTGTAGATGTTTTTACATAGTCTGCGCCAGCACGAACACATGCTCTTGAACATTCGATGATTTCTTCATCACTAAGTAAGCATGTTTCAAGAATTACCTTAAGTAATTTGCCACCGCAACCTTCTTTTACTAATCTAACTTCTTTTTCAATAAAATCATAATCGTGCTCCTTGGCCATTGAAATGTTTAAGACCATATCAATTTCTTGAGCGCCAGCTTTAACGGCTTCACTGGCTTCGAATTTTTTAACTTCTGGAAGCGTAGCACCTAATGGGAATCCGATGACTGTGCAAACTTTAACAATTGATCCAGCAAGTAATTTACTTGCAACTGGAACAAAGCATGGATTTACACATACAGATGCGAATTCATAACTGCGTGCTTCATCACATAATTTCTTAATTTCAGCAATTGATGCATCTGGTTTAAGGAGTGTGTGATCAATCATTCTGTTTAATTCCATTTTTGTTACCTCTTGTTAGATTATAACACAAAGTGTAGTTAAGAAACTATTCAGCTTTTTTTGCGGCTGCTTTTTTAGCAGGAGCTTTTTTTGCGGCTGGTTTCTTTTCGACTGGTTTAACATCGACAACTTTGTTGTCTTTCTTGCTCATAACATCTTTGCCATTGTAATAACCACATTTTGGGCAAACGTTATGAGATTTAATTGTTGCACCACAGTTTGGGCACTTGACTAATCCTGAAACGGATAGTTTGAAGTGTGTGCGGCGCATTCTTTTTGATGTTTTTGATACTCTTCTGAATGGGACTGCCATAGTATTTTCCTCCTAACAAACTGTGTTAATTATAAATTAATAGAGAATAAAATCAATGCTTTTTTAGACAATGTTTAAGAAACTATTATTTTTCTTCGATATAATCAAACTTTCAATTTGACAACTTGCCCGATATATTCATCTGGTAAATCAGCTGATAAACGAATGTAATTTGATGTGTAGCCTGAGAGCAATCCACTTTGACGATTACGTTCTTCTAATAAGACTTCAAATTCTTGGCCTACCAAAGACTTAATATATTTACGATTCAATTCATCTGAAAGTTCAGATAATAATTTTGCTCTTTCACTTTTAACAATTGGATCAACCTGTCCATCCATAACAAATGCAGGCGTACCTTCACGAGCAGAAAATGGAAAAACATGAAGTTCTGAAAACTTAACTAGTTTTATAAAGTTGTATGTTTCCAAAAATTCTTCTTCTGTTTCTTTTGGAAAACCAACAATTACATCTGTTGTAATTGCAATATCAGGTCTAACTTTTCTAATCTTATTAATTTTATTAATAAAATCGTCAACGTTATATTTACGTTGCATTCTTTTTAAAACACTTGTTGAACCACTTTGCAAAGGAATGTGAAGATGATTGGCAATATTAGGATATTTCCCGAGTAATTTAATAAACTTATCATCAATTTCGCTTTCTTCGATTGAGGAGATTCTTAATCTATACAATCCTGGAAGATTAACAATTTCTTCAACCAATGATGAGAATGAATAACCTTTAAGATCTATACCGTATTGAGCGGTATGAATTCCTGTTAAGACAAATTCTTTGAATCCTTTAGTGATCAAATATTTTATTTCTTCAAGAATTTCATCTTTATTTCTAGAACGAACATTGCCTCTTGTATTAGGAATTGTACAATAGGTACAAAAATTATTGCATCCATCTTCAATTTTAATATAAGCTCTTGTCGATTCTGGCAATGCGAATGCACCAAAAGATTCATATGATAAATGGCGAACATCTTTGTCCACCATCTTTATAACTTTGTGATCTAGTTGATATTGTTTAATTAAATCAACAATCTTATTTCGATTAGATGTGCCAACAACAATATGAACTTTATAATTTTTTAAAATAAAATCAGCGTTCTTTTGAGAATAACAACCCATAACAACAATAATCGCGTCATGAAAATTTCTGCATTCACGGGAAATGATTTGACGTGATTTTTGATCAGCAACAGATGTTACTGAACATGTGTTAATGATAATAACATCTGGATTAGATTCATTTTCAATGAATTTATTCTTTATAAGCAATTGTCTTAAAGCATTATTTTCATAGGAATTGACTTTGCAGCCTAAGGATATCAATTTAAAGTTCATTTTGCTTTCCTCTCTAGTAATCTATTAATTCTATAATCTCGATGTTTAATTTTATAAATTAATTTTTGAGAGATTAATTTATTTTGTATCATCGCTTGAAACATTCCTTCTTTATCGTCATCTAGATAATTTTCAATTACAGGTTTAATACGTTCAATTATGCGATTAGTTGAAGGATGTTTCATATATTTATCGAATAGAGGTATCTTTGCATCTAATCTACCTTGATCATTTATTATATAAATTGTTCTAAAGTCATAATGATAAACCGCCATAACTTTTTCTGATTTATGCGTTACTATCAACTTTGTGAACAAAGAGTCATATAAACTGAAGTTATATAGTTCAAACAAATCAATGCACGATGTATTAAATGAAGTAAGTAGTTTTGAATATGGTTCTTTAAGTAATTTTCCAAATTGTGATGAATAGAACGAATTAATCGCTCTAGAAAATACTGGAACGTATATTTTGATTCCATTTTCCTTAACATATGGAGCGTTAATCATTTCATCAGCAATATATTTTTCTACTTCGTCTGTCTTCATATTGCTTTCTTTGAAAGCATATAGGATTGCTTTTTCAAGTTTAGCTTTGTTTTGAAGCGCTTGAATAACAATATTTGCGCGAATAACATCAAATTCATTATGAACATCAAGCAAAAATTTATACATTTCAATACCCGAGAGTAAATGACGATTTGCTAAATAAAAATAATAGTCTTCAGTTTTTGTGAAGTTTAAACCTTTTTGATATTTACTTAACATCTCATAAAGTTTCATATCATTTTTTCTCCAACATACAAGAAATAACGCTTAAAGCATATAA
>CAVIPD010000053.1:0-9807 GCA_963644775.1 bacterium
CAATTACTTTATCGATAGGTTTATTAGAATTTAATGATTTAATTAATTCATTAATTTTAACTTCATCATCATTTTTATATATTAGCACGACAAAATCAATGTTCTTTGATTCAATAAATGGTTTAATTGCATAATATGCAAGTGGATGACCATTTACTTCATAGAACTGCTTTGATGATTTAGCAAGAAATCTAGTTGAAGATCCTGCGAGTAAAATTACTGCAGCAGTTTTCATTTATTTAATATATTTTTCTCCACGAAGTTCTTTTCTAAGAAGTTCTTCTTCCTTCTTTTGCATTTGGTAGTTAAGAGAAATCTTATCGATAATAAGTTTCATTGTTTGATCAAGGTCACTACCTTCTTCATAGTTTGCTAAACAAGCATAGTTAACACGTCCTGCTTTAATTAGTGAGGCAACATTCTTTTGATCTTTTTTAGCGTAAATAGCAATAGCATTACCACCATTTTGTTTAACTAAGACCATGCAAGGAACATCAGTCATTCCATCGCCCATATAAACCATATTTGCATATGGAATACGTCTTGAGATTGTCTTATTATTGACAGAATCGTCATGAACATTTGTAACACCTTTAGAAATTCTAAAGAAGTATTGAGTTTTTTGAGTATAGTTAATAGCGAACTTCGGCCATAATGGTTGTTTGGTTTCTGGGTCGAAATAGAATTCACAACCATAAATCTTTGTAAATTCTTTAGCAATTGTTGTTCCTTCAACAATTTCTTTCGTACCACTTGAGACAAGATAGTGTTCAACTTTAACACCTTTGTCTTTGCCGTATTTGTTAATACGTTTAAACCATTTTTCAACACCTGGATAGTAGACAACTTGTTGGCCAAGAGAGTTTAGCCATTTCTCTGTCATTGGTAAACCTTTTTCCTTACCTAGTTTAACCATCATCCACATGTAAGAAAGAATTCTTTCTGTACCTGTTTTCTTTGAGAATTCTCCAGTTGCACCCCAGAATTCCTCCGGTGTCATTCCTAATGCTGGAATAAATCCATAGTTTTGCATGTCTGTTGTTGATAAAGTTTTATCAAAATCATACATGATTGCCATTATTGGTTTTTTCATATTACATACCTCGCAAAAAGATTAGCATTTATCGATAGATATGTCAATTTAGTACATTAGACAAACTAATGAACTAATAAAGTTATATAATTTACATAATCGAAAATTTGGTATAGTATCGATAAGGTTATAGGAGATTGCATGAATTTACCTGATTGTCTTCCATTATGGGGTTTTGTCTTAATGATGATAGCGGCCGGATTAATCGGTTTATGGTTAATCGCGTTAATCGTTAGCGTTATTTTTATCAATATTTTTAGACGTAGAATTAATAACGAATCCTCTACGATCAATTTACTTCTTGTTCAACGTTATGAAATGATGACTGATTTAATCAAATTTGCTGAATATAACAATGTTAACATTCCAAAAGAAGAGAAAAAGTCTATAGCATTATTAGAAAGAATTAATGACTTTCAAAAACTTGAAAAGTCTGATCGTGATTCACGTGTTTTATCATTCGTTCATGCCTCATACAATATCATTTCTATTTGTGATCGTTCAGAATTAAAAAATCTTGAAGAATATGCTGATAAGATGGTTGAGTTTAATGATGTTGAAGAAACATATAGACAAAAATCAGCTTTATATAATTCCGACATTATTGGATATAACTATTGGGTTAGTGTTTTAACACTAAAGACATTGTTTAGAATATTAAGAATCAAAACCAAAGATCTTATTGTTTGATATAATAAAAAAACTTCCTCAAGGAAGTATTTTTTTATAAATGGTGCAGCGAATGAGAATCGAACTCACACGGGTCACCCCATACGCCCCTCAAACGTACGCGTCTACCAGTTCCGCCATCGCTGCAACAAAGTGCTTACTTAATATACACTTTTAAGTGTTTCTAGACAAGAACTTTTTATAGTGGTGGAAGGAATTTGCCAACAATTAAGTAAGCAATTCCTAAATAAATAAGAAGTGAACAAACATCAACAATAGTTGTCACAAACGGTGAAGAAATAAGAGCTGGATCTTTTTTAAGTGCTGAAACAACCATTGGAACAGTTGTGCCAAATAATTTAGCAATTATTACTCCGATAAATAAGGCAAGAGACACGATTAATGAAATCATTAATCTATCTAAGAATAATTGTGTTCCAATTGAAGCAACCCCATTATGAAGTTCTGCTCCATAAAAAGAGACAATATTGACATACATTTCAAATAAGAACCAACCGCATGCAAATATAGCGACTACAAATCCAGTTATAAAAGCAACACGAGTTTCTTTCCAAAGAACTTTCAAGAAATCTTTAGGCGTAAATTCTTGTGTTCCTAATCCACGAACCATTAAAGTGTTTGTTTGTCCGCCGGCGTTACCACCTGTGCCCATTAAGACTGTGACAAATGGAACTAAAACAGGAAGAAATGCCAATGCATCCTCAAATTTCGAAAGAATCATTGATGAGAATGTTCCCAAGACTAATAAGCATATTAACCAAGGAATGCATTTAAGTGCCATTTTAAATACATTTGTTTCTAAATATGAATTTTTAAGTGGAGCAACACCAGCCATCTTGGTCATATCTTCTGTCGCTTCTTGTTCGATAACGTCAACGATATCGTCAACAGTAATAAGGCCAACTAAACGATTATCAGAGTTCATAACAGCAATAGCATTTAAGTCATAACGTTTAATTAAGTTAGCAACTTCTTCTTGGTCAGTATTGACTGTCGTTGTGACAAAGTCACGATTCATAATTTCACTGACCCTTTCATCACCTTTAGCAAAAATTAAATCATCAAGATCGAGAGTGCCAACCAAATTACGTTTATTGTCCATAATGAACAATGTGTAAATTGTTTCTTTACCTTTACCTGTTTTTCTAATTTGTTTAATAGCTTCATCTGCAGAAAGGTTATTTAAGAGAATTAAAAATTCTGTGGTCATAATAGAACCAGCAGTATTTTCTTTATAGTTAAGTAATTTATTGATTGTTGTGCGTCTTTCTTTAGAGACGTTTTTCAAAACACGTGAAACCAGGTTAGCTGGTAATTCTTCAAGATCATCAACTAAGTCATCAGTGAATTGACTTTCAAGAATGTCAGCGAGTTCAGCATCTGACATTAATTTGATAATTTCTTCTTTTGTTTCTGGCGATAATTCAGTGAAAAAATCAGCAGTATATTCACTTTTAACTGTTTTGAATATTAAGACAATTTTCTTTTTGTCTTCAATGTCATCACATGCTTCTGCAATATCAATTGTTGGAACAACTTCAAAAAGATGGCGAATATCTTTGATTTTCTTTCCGTCAATTAATTCTTCGATTTGTGAGGTTGAAATTAATTCGTTTTCCATCTTTTTTAACTTTCCTTTTTAGAGTTTAACCTCTTTATAGCAATAAAGGAAACAAAAAATTATTTTTTATGTTAACTAATGTTAATTATGTTATTATCTAATGCGAGGACTTTAATATGAAAGATATATTAGTAGAAACAAGTGCAAGACATGTTCATGTCACTCAAGAAGTTCTTGAAACACTTTTTGGAAAAGGACATCAATTAGAAGTTAGAAAAATGCTTTCTCAACCTGGTCAGTTTGCTTCAAATGATAAAGTTGAAGTAATTGGTTATAACGCGAAAGATCCAAATGGACCTAGACCAAGTGCTAAATTATCAATTCTTGGACCAGTTAGAGATCATAACCAAGTTGAAGTTAGTTTTACAGACGCAAGAACATTAGGTCTTGTTGCTCCTGTTAGAGAAAGTGGCGATATCAAGGGTAGTGGTAAATGCACATTAAGAGGTCCAGCTGGTGAAGTTGAACTTTCTGAAGGTGTTATTGTTGCTAAACGTCATATTCATATGACTCCAGAAGACGCTGCTGAATTCGGAGTTAATAATGGTGATATTGTTTCAGTTGAACTTGATACTGGCAAAGGCAGAAAAACAATTTTCGCTGATACAGTTGTTAGAGTTTCACCTAAGTACGCATTAGCAATGCATATTGATACAGATGAATGTAACGCCTCATGCGCATCAGGCGAAGTGAAAGGAAAACTTTTAAAATAATGGAAAGAGAATTAATTATTAAACCAGAAAAAGTCTGCTCTAAAGAAATGAAAGTCATTATTAATGATGGTGTAATTACTTCTTTAGAAGTCATAGGTGGATGTAATGGTAATCTTCAAGGTATTTCCAAGCTAGTTGTTGGAATGAAGGTTGAAGATGTTATTGCTCGATTAGAAGGAATTAAGTGTCGTGGATCAAGAAATGGTTCAACATCTTGTCCATTCGAACTCGCTAAAGGATTAAAAAAAGCTTTATAAAGTAATTAAGGGGATGAAAATCCTCTTTTTTATATAAATATAATTGACTAGTTAACAAAACGAGAATAGAATACATCTAGTATCTTATCAAGAACTGTGCAGCAAGGATGAAATAGCACAGTAGCAACTCTTCCATTGAAGTAAGTGCTCTTCCTTAGCAGAGGCCCACCCTCTGAGCGATAAGAAAGGTTGTCATTTAACGGCATCCCATGGTGGGAAGCCGTTTTATTTTTACGAGGTAGGTTATGAGAAAAGAAAGATTATTTACAAGCGAATCTGTATCTGAGGGACATCCAGATAAAGTATGCGATCAAATTGCCGATGCGATTTTGGATTATTGTTTAAGTGAAGATCCAACTTCTCGTGTCGCATGCGAAGTATTCGCGACAACAAATTATGTTTTAATTGGTGGAGAAATTACATCAAAAGCGCATCCTGATTATGAGAAGATTGCTCGTGATGTTATTAGAAGAATTGGTTATACAAAAAAAGAATATTTATTCACTGCAGATGATGCAGTCATTGATATTAAAGTTAAAGAACAATCACCTAATATTGCTCAAGGTGTTGATGTTGGTGGTGCAGGTGACCAAGGAATTATGTTTGGTTATGCCACTAATGAAACCGAAGGATATATGCCACTTGCAATTTCAATTGCACATAAATTAGTGAGAGTCGCAACCAACTTAAGAAAATCAGGTGAATTCAAACACGCTCGTCCTGATATGAAATCACAAGTCACAATTGACTATGAAAATCCAAATAAACCAAGAGTAGCAACTGTCCTTATGTCAATTCAACACGATAAAGGATGCAACAATAAAGAATTCCAAGATTACATTAAAAATAACATTATGATTCCTGTTATCAAATCATTTGGAATGAATACTGATTTTGATGTATTGATCAATCCAACAGGTGAATTTGAGATTGGCGGACCTGCTGGTGATACAGGTGTTACTGGTAGAAAGATTATTGTTGATACATATGGTGGAGCATCTCGTCATGGCGGAGGAGCATTCTCTGGAAAAGATCCATCAAAGGTTGATAGAAGTGCTGCCTATATGGCACGTTATATTGCGAAAAACTTAGTTGCCGCTGGTGCAGCTGATAGACTAGAAATTCAATTAGGTTATGCAATTGGAAAACCTGAACCAGTCTCAATTGCTATATTTACCTTTGGTACTGCTCATTATAGTGATGAGAAGATTCTTAATGTTATCAATAAATTATTTGATTTAAGACCAAGAGAAATTATCAAGACTTTATCACTCACAAAACCTACATTTAAGTATGTAGATATTACTAACTATGGTCATTTAGGTAGACAAGATTTAAATCTTCCATGGGAAAAACTTGATAAAGTAGAAGAAATTAAGAAACTATTAAAATATTGAAGAACGGCTTAGCCGTTTTTCTTTTTATAAAAATTTTTATAATTCCTCTATCAATTAACAAGTAAATTTGTGATAATAAAAGTAGAAATATACTCATAGTATAATTTGGAAAGGAGAACTTTATGAAATACCAAATTATTGGTAAGAACATTGAAGTTACCGATGGAATTCGCTCCGCTATTGAAAGCAAACTTTCTCGCATGGAGAAATATTTCGTCATTAATGATAATGTTTCTTGCCGCGTTGTCGTAAGATCCTACAAAGTAGGAAGTAAGATTGAGGTTACAATCTTCACTCCTCAAATGGATTTACGTGCTGAGGTTTCAAATCCAGACCTCTACGCAGGAGTTGACCTAGCTATTGATAAGCTTGAAGGTCAAATGAGAAAACTTAAAACAAGAATGGATCGTTCTCGTGGTGGTAAATTATCACTTGGAAAAGCTATTGCTTTAGAGAATGTTGAATTATTAGAAGATGAACCTGAAGAATCCGACACAGTTGTTCGTACAAAATCAGTTTATCTTGAACCAATGACTCTCGATGAGGCTATCACAAGAATGGAAGCTATTGACCACCCATTCTTCATTTATCTTGATGAAGAAGATGATTGCATCTCAGTGTGCTACACTCGTGAAGATGGCGGTTATGGTGTCATTCAAGCTGAAAACCAATTAAAATAAGTTTATTAACTATTAAAGAGCTGACGAAAGTCGGCTCTTTTTTCTAAAAAAAGTTCGTCATATTTGGCGAACTTTTATTGATTATTTAATTTTTAAGTTTCCTTCGATTATTTCACCATCTTTTATTAAGAACACTCCACGTTTATCGCCATAAATTGCATGTACATGAGGAACACCGTGTTCTTTTCCGATTTGGTTCATAATGATATTTATACCAAACAGGACAATTATTGTTGGCATGTTTATCCTCCTTATTATATGAGATATACTCCATAAAAATCAGTGATATAAAACTTTAATGTATCTCCTTTCCTGCCTCTTTGAAAGATAAATAAAAAACATTACTAGAAAACATTATTGCAATCTAATGAAGGAACAATCCGACGAAAGTTGCTGGTGTTTCGTTATCTTGCAACGGCTATTGAATCAAGCAATGCTTGTGTGGGGCGTGATACTTTATTTTTTAAATCCGTGTCGGAGTGGTCGCCATTTAATTTAAAAATTCAAAATATTTCTGAGCGATGCTTTCCACATTGGTAGATCCTAACAGATCCAATCTACCATTCTAGACAAAGGTGGCTTCTATTTTACGGTTGTTGGGCGACTATGTTCCCACGTTTTACTTCTTCCCGGAAGTCTTTGTTTTTAACATTATTTTTTAACTTATTGTTAACTAGTTAACAAATACAAGAATTAAAATTAGTCTCATATTTTATTGAGATTAAAACTCATTTCTTTTTCTTGTGTTTTCTTTTAGAAAAAAATAAAATAACTCAAATGGGAAAATTGATTGCGACAGATTTAGATGGAACATTGTTCTATCCAAAGAAAAGAATTTACATGATTAAGAGAAAATCTCTTCTTTTTCTTCGTAAGCATATTGATAATGGTGGGAAACTTGTCTTAGTAAGCGGTCGTAATAGTGAGTATCTCCAAAAGGTTGTCAGACGTATTGATAGACCTGTTGATGTTATTGGTTGCAACGCTTCTTTTATTATTTCAGATAACAAAGTTATTCGTGATGTTGGTTTTGATGTCGATAAAACCAAGGAAGTTTTAAAAAAGATTGAAAAAGAATTTTCGACAAAAGGAATGTTTACCATGTCTAGTGATAACCGTTTTGTTATTCGCGAAAAATTCCGTAGTAGGATATATCGTATTGTTTATAAAATTTGGAATTTCTTTCAAGGAGTTTATAAGGAACCTTCTGTTGTTTCAAAAGAACAATATAATGAAATTATAGATTCAGGAAAAGCCAAAAAGATTATGATCTTCTTTGGCGTTGGTCATAAAAACGTTCTTCGTTCAAAAGAAGCAAACAAGATTATTCGTGAAAAATACGGCGATGTTGTTGAATCAGCGTGGTCGAATGAGTTCATTGAACTCTCTCCTGCAGGTTGTTCTAAATCTGAGGGGTTGAAATATTACGCTGACTATCATAAAATTAACCACAGCGACGTTTACGTAGTAGGAGATTCAGGAAATGATATCTCAATGTTCAATGAATTTTCCGAAAACAGCTTCTGCATGTCACATGCATCACTATCGGTCTCGAAGTATGCTAAACATGTGATTAAACGCTTTAGCGATTTAGAGAAATTTATTGATTAAGAAAGGAAGTAATTAATATGAATAATTACACAGCCGCAATTGCTAGCTTTGTCAGATTCGATGTTGTTGTTTTTAACACACTCGAATACGTTATGAGAAAAGATAGCTATGATGTTAATGCATACAATGCACGTAAGGAGATTATCACAACTGAAATCACCCAAAATACTCCACTTAAGAATTGCTTAGATAATTCTGGTGAAGCAGGTGAGAAGTTAATGAACAAGATTAAAGAACTTCTCTCATTAATCTATTCAGATGAATCCACAATCGTAAAAGTTGCTGGAGATGGAAAAGAACTCCGCGTTGATTCAGCTCAACACATTGCAGTTTATGAAGCTGTTTTACCAATCCATGAAGAAATACGCGCAATCATTGCCGCACATGTTCAACAAGCTATCAAGGAAAATAAATATGATGAACCATCATATAATAACGTACTCGATTTAGAAGAAAAGTTCTATCGCGGACTAGCGAATATGCTTCTTATTGATGATTTAGATCATCTATTTGCAGAATATAACAAAGCAAGACAAGAAGCTAAGGGCGCAATTACTCCACAAAGTAATTTCATCCAAAACGACATTGGGAAAGTTGTTAGTTTAATAAACTCACTTCGCCAACGTTCAATGTTAAGAAGTGCAGATTATTATGAATTAATCGATCCAGAGTTCGCTCTTATTGAAATGACAAGTGGTAGACGTGATCTTCCAGAAGGTAAAAACTTTGGTGATGTATTTACATCTGTTAAGAAAATTGCTCGTGAAAAAGTTGCTAAATGGGAAGAAGCATGGAAACCCGCTTATGATGTGTTCATTAAGCACTTTGCAGAAGAAGCTAAGAAAATGCAAGAAGCCGCTAAGGAAGGACCAAAAGCTTAATCATTTATTGAAAATGATTCAAGTATTTGATAGTATTTACTAGCAAAGAGTAAGAAAAATGAAAGCAAAAAGTAGTAAAGTCTCAGGAAAAGAATTTGCATGGTATGTCATTGGTGGCGTATTTGCAGTTTTTGGATTAACACTTATGGTGTTTGGCATTATTGGCCATCACATGAATGTTCCTTTAGCAGATAACTTTATTAAAGGTACAGAAGAAGCACTCATTAAAGCCATCAAAATTCCATTTGACTTTAGGGTCTGGGGAATTATGTTCCTTCTTCTTGGAATGTTCATCGTCATTGTTACTCTTAATTACAACGCGAAGAAAACTGATCGAGAAATCGAAAAGACAATTCGTCGTCAACAAAGACTTAATGCTGGTATGAACACTGACATCGAAGTCAAATCCGCTGTTCAAGTTATCGAAGAACCTGCTCCTGAGCAAGTTAGCGAAAAGAAACCTGAATAAATAATTGGATGCCTAGAGCATCCTTTTTTATTACCTATTTTTAATTTGCATATGATGTCATATGTAAAAGGGATAGGAATGAATTTTAGTCAAAATAAGTATATTAGAGATTTCAACACTAAAAGATACAAATTGTATCAATTTAGAGTTAGATAGGACCACACTAAAATGATTAATTTGTTAAACAACGATTTGATTAAATTATGTTAGAAAGCAAAGATAGAAATAGAATCATACTTATAATTGGACATTACGAGCGCATTCATAACAAGATGCTTAATGTTTCATTTGCCAATTTGAAAGTGATAGCGATTTAAGGGATATTGTGACTTTAATATTCTTCAAATAGGTGAATTATCAAAAGGATTAAGTGGTAAATTTATTGAGAAATATTC
>CAVIPD010000053.1:9862-12186 GCA_963644775.1 bacterium
ATTAAGGGTATGAGAGACATTATTGCTCATGGTTAAGGCACAATTTAAATCGATATTTTTATAAGGCTGATAAAAACAGTATTGAAGAATTATTAAATTTTTGTAAAATAATTAATAATTATTTATGGAATGGGAAATTATTCTAAAAGTTGTATTGTTCGGAATCGCTCTAAGCATGGATGCGTTCGCAGTCAGTGTTACAAATGGTTTAATTTACACTGATATAAATAAAAAGAAATCAGTTTTTATTGCTGGTGTTTTCGGACTAATGCAAGCATTAATGCCTTTAATAGGCTTCTGGCTTGTTGAATTGTTTAGTTTTATTGCTGGAGAAGCCGCCGGTGAACAAGCTGGCAAAATAACGACACTTTTTGTGACCTGGATTGCATTTGGTTTACTTGTCTTTATTGGTGGAAAAATGCTCATTGGAGCAATTATTGATTTAAGAAAACCAGCCGAAGAAAAAGAACCAAAGAAATTTTCTTATAAAGAAGTTCTTATTATGGGCATTGCCACTGCAATTGATGCATTAGCAACAGGTGTTGCGTTTCACGCTGATATATCTACGCCATTAACCATTTGGTTACATGTCTGCATCATTATGGCTATCACATTTATTATTTCACTTTTTGGATGTCTATTCGGCCATGGTATTGAAAAACTGTTTAAAGGTAAATATGAAATCACTTCAATTATCGGTGGATCAATCTTACTTTTATTAGCAGTTTGGATTGTCTTAAGTCATTATATTGGAATTTAATTATTCATATTGTAAATTGTAATGTTAAGTGCAACACTTGGAAATAGCTTCATTCATCAATTTTGATGGAGATGAACGCACTTAAGTTTTTCTTCAAGTGTAGTTTTCATAATAAAAGCTCCCTTTTCATTGTACCAATTTGTGGTCCAAATTTAGGGAGCATTTTCATTTTTAATGGCGGAGGATAAGAGATTTGAACTCTTGCGGCCCTTTCGGACCCTATGAGCTTTCCAAGCCCACCCCTTCAGCCTCTTGGGTAATCCTCCAAGTAGAATAAATTATATGTTGTATTTATTTTATTTACAAAGAAAATATATAATATTTAAGCCATGGTTAATATAAAAGTATCTTTAAAAGAAGAAAATCAACGTATTGATAAATTTGTTAGAAAGTATTTAAATGAAGCCCCTTTATCTTTTATTTATAAACTTTTTAGAAAAAAAGATGTTAAAGTTAATGGCCATTGGGTTAAACAAGAGTATATCATTCAAAAAGATGATGAGATTACTATCTATGTTAAAGATGAACAATTAAAAGAATTTTCCAAACCAAAAGAATTAGAAAAAACTAATCTTAAATATCAAATTATCTTTGAAGATGAAAACATCCTTATTATTAATAAACCTAGAGGCTTATTAGTCCATGGAGACTCATCTGAAAAAAGAATCACTTTATCTAATGAAGTGCTTAATTACCTCTATTATAAAGGTGAATATAATCCTAGAAGTGATATTGGCTTTATTCCAGGCCCTGCTCATAGGCTTGACCGTAATACATCTGGTTTAGTCGTGTTTGGCAAAAACTTAAAAGCATTACAAGCTTTAGAAGAATTATTTAAAGATAAAAGTGAACTCACTAAAACATATAAAGCGTTAGTAGTTGGATCACTTGATAAATACGTTGAAATTGACGCTCCATTAATAAAAGACTCTAATAGTGGCTTGGTGAAGGTATCTTCGCTTAAAAACGGTGCTAAATCAGCTTTTAGCTTAGTTAATCCGGTAAAACATTATGGCAAATATACATTATGTGATGTAAATATTGTCACAGGAAGAACTCATCAAATCCGAGTTCATTTAGCATATATTGGCTATCCTGTTGTGGGAGACGGTAAATATGGCGACTTCGCCACAAACAGATTATTTAAAGAACAATATAAATTTGAAAATCAATTCCTCCATGCAGGAGAAATGACATTTAAAAATATAAAAGGACCACTTTCATATTTAAGTGGTCGCTCATTTAATGCTCCTCTTCCTAAGGAAGAAGAAATAATATTAAGTAAATTAAAGTAAATTTCCTTTTAGAAATGCCTTTATTGTGTAATAAATGCCGTTATGATCATTATCTCCTAAGGAGATATATTTAGCGCGTTCTTTAACAAAATCTTTACTATTTTTCATTGCAATAGATGTCCCTGAGATATCAAACATTTCAACATCGTTTTCGGCGTCTCCGAATGTGACGATATGATCTTTATCAATAGCGTAATATCTAGCGATATCTTCGATACATGAACCTTTTGATGCTTTCTTAAAATATAGTTCAAAATAAACACTTCCAG
>CAVIPD010000053.1:12196-20351 GCA_963644775.1 bacterium
TCTCTGGATATTTTTTTGTAGCTTCTATAATTTTATCTTTATCTTTGCCATCTATTGTTTTACCAATCATGGTCATTGGATTTTTATTTAATGTTTGTTCAAAATTTCCTTCATGAACATTCATTCCTTTATACCAGAAGAATTTGTCTAAATATTGATCTATTTTATCAACCCATATTTCAGTGTCAGTTTCACACATTACCCCTGAGATATATGGCTTTATATTTTTATATAAGTCAAGTACTGTATCACGAGGAAATTGAAATTCATGTTTCGGAAACATAGGATCTTTAGGTGAGAATAGATACGCTCCGTTATAACAAATCATTGGTGAATTAAGCTCAAGTTCATTGTAATAACGATACAAACTTCTTGATGGTCTACCACTCGCTAAAACAACAACGTGGCCTTTCTTTTGAAGCTTCTTTAGAACCATTTTTGTTTTCGATGAAATATTCTTCTTACTATTTAGAAGAGTTCCATCCATATCAAATGCAAATAAATATCTATCCATTATTTGTTATATAATCCAATAGCTTTTTGGACGCGTCTTAATGTGGCTTCGGATACTTTACGTGCTCTTAGAGCACCCTCTTTAAGAATATTATCAATTTCACCTGAATTAATAATTTCTTCATAACGAGCTTTAAATGGCCCCATTTCATTAACTACAGCATCGGCAACAGCGCGTTTAAAATCGCCATAACCTTTGCCTTCAAATTCTTTTTCAATATCTTCATATGATTTTCCAGTTAATGAAGAAAGTATTGTCATCAAGTTAGAAATACCTGGCTTATTAACTACATCATATTTAACTTCATGCCCTAAGTCTGTGACTGCTGACATGATTTTCTTTCTCATAACTTCAAGTGAATCACTTAAATAAATATCGCCCTTAGGTTCACTTTTTGACATCTTCTTTGTTGGATCATTAAGTGACATAATACGCGCACCAACTTTAACCATTTCGGCTTTTGGGTTTACTAAAACATCGCCATAGCGATTATTGAAACGTTTGACTAAATCTCTAGTGAGTTCAACATGTTGAACTTGATCTTCTCCAACAGGAATTCTTTTCGCGTCATAAATGACGATATCTGCCGCCATCAAGACTGGGTATGCAAATAAACCTAAGCCAATAGCTTCTTCTTTCATCTTTTGCGATTTATCTTTGAATTGAGTCATTCTTGATAATTCACCCATATATAGATAGTTTTGTAAGATAATAGCGAGTTCACTATGAGTAGGATTATCACTTTGAAGGAAAATTGTGGTGTGCTTTGGATCAAGTCCTGCTGCAATGTAATATGCGGCAACATCACGAGAATTTTTTCTAAGAACTTCAGGATCAATAGGTAATGTTAAAGCGTGAAGATCTGCGATAAATACAAATGTTTCACCCTCATATTGAACTTTTGAGAAATTTTTTAACGCTCCAATATAATTTCCTAATGTTAATTGACCAGTTGGTTTAATACCACTTAAAATTCTTTCCATAATTTTTCTCCGTAGTTGAAAGATATTATAAAGTTAGTAATGAACAATTGTCAATTTTACTAAGTAATATTGACTTATTACTAATTAAAAATAATAATAAATACGTATGATTAAGATTTATGTTTCCCCATCATGTTCATCTTGTAGAAAAGTGAAAAAGTGGTTCACTGAACAAAAAATTCCTTACGAAGAAAAAAATATCTTTTCATCTTCACTTAATAAGGAAGAACTTAAAGCTATTTTGATGAAGTCTGATAATGGGGCAGAAGATATCATTGCTACCAAGTCGAAAATCATTAAAGAAAACAATGTTGATATTGATTCAATGAGTGTCTCGCAAATGATTGATTTTATTCGCGAAAATCCATCTGTATTAAGGCGTCCAATTGTTGTTGACTCTGAATCAGATAAAATGCAAGTTGGATATAATCCAGATGATATTGGCATTTTCATTCCAAAAGCTAGACGCGCTATTGAAATGATTTGCTATGCAAATGATTGTATAGATAAAGAGAACAAAGAAAGAAATTCCGCTAAAGAGCGTTAATTGTTCTTTCAAGTTTACTAACATGGTTTGGTTTATAAAGAACCATGTTTTTATTTAAGAATTCTTTCAAATTATTAACTGAAATATTGATGTCATTATCTTCACATTCGATTTCATAGTCAATTTTGTTTAAATATTCATTTTTATCAATTGAAATTAGTGATGTTTTGTATTTGATATCAGTGCGATAAGTTGTAAGTGATGCAAATATGTTTAATGTCTTTACATTAATAGATAACATTTCCAAATGATTTTTAACTTCTCCATTAGGAAAAATATTTTTATCTTTTAGATTAATAAAATCTTCTTTAGTTATATCTTGATTAACCTCGATTTTACTTTCACCATTATTTAATTTAAGAGTGAGTTCATGCTGATTATTTTTGATTCTCACTCTTAAACCAAAATCTTTATAATGAGATATATTCTTATCATCAATATAATAATTTTCTTGTTTATAAGATGGTAAACCTTTTGTGAGTAGATTATAGCTAGTTTCATCTAGCATTGCTTTTGATTCAATTTCAATAATCGTAGACATAATTTCTAATTAATATGATAACATAGTTATATGCTTATATTTACTGATAGTGATCCAACAACAAATCCATTGAATGATTTTCTTAAAAATTACGGCATTTGGATAGCTCTCGGCGTAGCCGCCTTAGTTTTCATTGCAGTTATCGTTATGTTCTGTGTTGCCTTATATAAAAGAAAACACGAACCTACATACACTCCAAGAGTGATAACTCAAAGTGAAAAAAGTAAAGATATTCTTTCTGCGTTAGGTGGTATTGAAAATATTAAAGAACATTCGTTAAATGGATCAAGAATGAGTCTAGTCTTAATTGATGATTCTTTACTAGATGAAACCAAACTTAAAGAATTAGGAATTGATTCTATTATTAAAATGTCAAAAAAAGTCATCCTTGTTGTAAAGAATGACTTATCAAGTTTATATCAAGAAATATTTTCTAATAGCAATTAGAAACAATGAATTTTAATATCTTCGGTTGGTAAACCGATAACATTATCAAGTGAGCCTTCGATATGATTAACTAAATCATATTCTTTATCTTGAATGCCATAGGCTCCTGCCTTATCCATTGGAGAGCCACTTTCAACATAGGCATTAATTGTTTCTTCACTTAGATTATTGAAATAAACATAGGTTCTTACAGTTCTTGTTATTTCTTTATCTTTATTAATGAATGTATAACCAGAAATAACAACATGCTTTTTACCTGATAATTTTCTAAGCATTTCTTTTGCTTGTTCTTTACTTTTTGGTTTACCCATTAGTTCGCCATTTAAGATAACGACTGTATCACACGCTAAAACAGTGTCATTAGGATATTTAGAATAAATCGAATAAGCTTTGAGTTTAGATAATTCTGCTGGTAAAGCATGTGGTTCAGTTTGAATTATACTTTCATCAATATCTGATGGAATAACTGTGAAATTAGTAGTGAGTTTTTTTATTAATTCTCTCCTACGAGGAGATTGTGATGCGAGAATAATCATCTTACTTTATCCATTACAACCGGAACAATCATCGGCTTCCTTTCTGTCTTTCTATAAACATATTGAGCTGTTACATTTTTAATAGTAGTTTTAATTTCATTAAATGTTGATTTGTTTTTAATTAAAATTGTTAATTTATTTTTCAATACTTCAGCAATGTCATTTAATAGATTCTTATCATTATAAATAAACGCTTTTGATATGATTTTAGGATCGATTGATAATTCGCTCTTAACTGAATCGATACCAATACTGACAACAATTAGACCATCATTTTTCATAATTTCGCGATCATGAATAACTGATGTGGAAACACCATTTATGTCTTTACCGTCAATATAGACTGGTTCACATGTGAAACTTGGTCCTTCACGGACTTTATTTTTATATAGAATAATAGAGTCACCATTTTCCATAATAAAGATGTTTTCTTTCTTGACTCCAATGCTTCTAGCAATTTGACCATGAATTTTAAGCATACGATAATCACCATGTATTGGCATAAAGTATGTTGGATTAACTATTTTAAGCATTAGTCTAAGTTCTTGTTTTGATGGGTGACCTGATGAATGAACAGCATATAAGATTGAGTTAGTTAAAACTGTCGCACCTTTACGTGTTAATTCATTAACGACGCGATCAATAAATATACCATTTCCTGGAATTGCACTTGATGAGAAGACAACTGTATCACCTGGGTAAATTTGAATATCTTTATTTTCGCCTTTAGCAATTCTACTTAGTGCCGCCATTGGTTCACCTTGTGAACCAGTACAAAGGATACAAATATCCTTCCCTTTATGAAGTTTAACTTCTTCAATTGGGATTAAACGTGAATCTGGAATGGTAATATATCCAAAATCTCGAGCAATCTGAACAGCATTTTCCATGCTTCGTCCAATAATTGATACAAATCTACCAGAATTAACTGCCACTTGAATGACTTGTTGAATACGAGAAATATTCGATGAGAATGTTGATAAAATCAATCTACCCGATGCATTATCAAAAATTTCTTGAATAGCACTTAAAACATTTGATTCACTTGGAGTATACCCTTCGATTTCAGCGTTAGTGGAATCACTTAAAAGCAAATCAACACCTTCAGAACCAATTTTTGCCAATTTCTCTAAATCAAATTGTTGCCTAACTGGGGTCAAGTCAATCTTAAAATCACCAGTATGAACAATTCTACCTTGCGGGGTATCAATAACAATGCCATACGCATCAGGTATTGAGTGGGTTACATAGAAGAATGATACTTTGAATTCGCCTAAATTAAGTTCAGTATTTGAATCATATTCAACAATATTTACAGTTTCTCTAACACGCATGTCTTGGAGTTTATGCTTAATTAAAGCTGCCGCTAATCTAGGAGCGTATATTACTGGAATATGTAAATTTTGAACAAGGAAAGGAATACCACCAATATGGTCTTCGTGACCATGGGTGATAATTAATGCTTTTATCTTTTGACGAGAATTTTTAAGTCTCGAATAATCTGGAATTACATAGCTTACTCCAGGTAGATCTGCTTCTGGAAACATAACACCGGCATCGACAATGATGAGTGAATCATCACTTTCAAAGCAATATGTATTTTTTCCAACCTCACATAGACCCCCTAGCGCATAAATAGAAATAGGTGAATTCATAATACCTCCAATAAGTAAAATAGATGAATTATTTTCGTTAGATTAACTTCGTTTAGATTGTAAAACATTGACATTAAAATTGTCAATAAATAGTAAGTAAATGTTCTTTGTGATATAATCCATTTAATGAAAAATTGTTTGGTTATTGGTGGAGCTGGATTTATCGGCTCATATCTATGTAAAGAATTATTAAAACAATGCGATAAAGTTGTTTGCTTTGATAATTTAATGCGTGGAAAAGTAGAAAATATTTCTTCTTTGAAGAAAGATGATAAATTTTCTTTTATTAAGGGCGATGCAAATAATGTCAATGCACTAGTGAAAATTATTAATTCGAATGAAATTAATTATATTTTTCATTTAGCTGCTAACAGTGATATTCAAGCTAGCGCAGATGATCCTAAAATTGAGTTTGAATCAACTGCTTCTACAACATGGCATATATTAATCGCTATGAAAAGATGTGGTGTAAAAAATTTATTTTTTGCTTCAACATCTGCTGTTTATGGAGAGCTTACCAAAGAATCATTCTCTGAAGAAGATGTTTTAAATCCTATCTCATATTATGGTAGTGCAAAAATGGCTTCTGAAGCATTTATTAAATCTTTCTCGTATATGAATGATTTCAACGCTTTAATTTTTAGATTTCCAAATGTTATCGGACCTAATTTAACGCATGGAGTATTTTTTGATTTTATTAATAAATTAAGAGTTAATCAAAATGAACTTCATGTTTTAGGAAACGGCACACAATCTAAACCATATATGCACGTTTCTGATTTAGTAAACGCTATTACAGCATTTGTCTGGGAAAATGTAGGCATCAATATATTTAATATTGGTGTTGAAACTTCTACCTCTGTTAAAACTATTGCAGAAATGGTTGTTCAAGAAATGAATTTAACAAACTGTAAAATTATTTATGGAAGTGAAAATGTTGGTTGGAAGGGTGATGTCCCTAAATTCAATTACTCACTTGATAAAATTCATAAAAAAGGATGGCATGCGACCATGACATCCGATGAAGCTTCATTAAAAACCATTAAAGAGGCTTTGAATAAATAATTATAATCTAACGGCCCCTTCTTTTATAAAGAATGGGTCTTTTTTATTAATATGATCATAAAATAGAACACCATTAAGATGATCCATTTCGTGTTGAAGAACAATAGCTTCAAATCCATGAGCAGTAATAATAGTCTCTTTACCTAAATTAACATCATAGGCTTTAACCTGGATTTTATATTTACGATAAACATATCCTTGATGTTCATCATCTACTGAAAGGCATCCTTCTCCGTTAGAAAGATATACTTCCTTAACGCTTTCCATGATGATTTTAGGATTGATTAAACGGTGATCCACTATCTCAATAGTGCCGTTATCTAATGTATTTTCATAATAGACAACTAATGCTCTTATATTTTTACCAATTTGAGGAGCGGCTAAACCAACACCCTCTCTCATATGATACTTATTTTTTATTTCTTCGTTTTGACTAGCAATCAAATAATCTTTCATTGAATTAACTAAATCAATTGTCTCTTGATTAATAGGCGCTTCAACGCATTTATTACGTAATGACTTAATATTGTCTTTAACAATTTTAAAATATTTACTCATGGAAGTAATTGTATCATAATAGATACAAGTTTGTTAACATAACTATATGACTGAAGCGTTATTAAATAAATTAAATATTCTCAAGGAAACGATTGAGAAAGACGACAATGTCGTCTATCTTAATTTTCTTGAAGATAGACTCAATAACGATGAAGATGTTATGAAGCTTGCATATATTAAAGATACGAAATGTGTTATATACGAAGATGCATTAAAACATTTTGGCGAAAATTCTCTTGAAGTTAGTAACGCTCAAAAAGAACTTTATGAGGCTAAGAAAAAACTAGATATGCATCCAAGTGTAATTGAATACAATAAAGCATATAAAAAGGTTAGAGAAATGTATAATCAAATTAATGAAATTTTGTTCAAGCCTTTTATACATAAAAGAGACTTATGATTAGAATAACTTCTGGAACATTTAGATCTAGACTTCTAAAAACTCCGAATAGTGAACTTACTAAGCCAACAATGGACAAGGTTAGATTAGGTGTTTTTTCAGCGATTGGAGCTCAAATCGAAAATGCTCATGTTTTAGATTTATTTGCAGGATGTGGTAGTTATTCATTTGAAGCTCTTTCTAGAGGCGCTACAAGTGCAACATTAATAGATAATGGAATTGAACAAGTTAATATTATTAAAGATAACGCGCGTGCATTAGGTGTGAACGTGAATGTTTTCTTAAAAGATGTTCTTTCATTTTTGAATGACTGTAATTCACAATTTGATATTATCTTTGTTGATCCTCCATATAAATTAGATGTCTATAACCAAATTGTGAACATTATTCTAGAAAGAAAACTTTTAAGTGAGGATGGAATAATTGTCCTAGAAAGTGATAATCTTTTAAATATAGATGAAACTATGTTTAGAAAAGTAAAAATGTATAAATATGGTTTAGCGAAAGCATATCTATTAAGGAAGTAAAAATATGAAAATAGCAGTGTACCCAGGAAGCTTTGATCCAATTACTAATGGTCATTTAGATATTTTAAAAAGAGCTTTATCAATATTCGATAAAGTTATTATCCTTGTCGCGTATAACAAAGATAAAAAATGTATTTTCACAAGTAACGAGAGAGTGCAAATGATTAAAGACGCAGTAAAAGATTTAAAAAATGTTGAAGTTGATTCAACAGATGGATTAACTCTTGCATATGCAAAAAAAGTTAAAGCATGCTGTCTTATTAGAGGATTACGTGCTGTTACTGATTTCGAATATGAATTTAAGATGGCAGAAGCTAATCATTATATTGATAAATCAATAGAAGAAATCTTCTTAATGTCTAATTCAGAATATAGTTTTATC
>CAVIPD010000054.1:0-4191 GCA_963644775.1 bacterium
ATGTTTACCTATTTATTAGCTCAAGCATTAATTGCGTTAAGTTTTTGCTTCATTATTGGCTAAAAAATATAAAATAAAACTTTATTTAATATTATGTTTTTAATATATTTATTTATGAGGTAAAAATTATGATAAATAAAAATGTTAAATTCGAAGATATACCATTAAAGGTTCCTTCATTTAAAGCTATTCAAAAGAAAGTTGTCGGACTTATTGAAGAGCTTAAGGCTGCTAAAGATTTTAAAACAGGCTTTGCAGTTATTAAAAAAATGGAACGTTATATGGAAAAGATTGAAACCCAAATTGTTGTCATTTCCATTCGTTATTCATTAAACACAACTGATTCAGTTATTAGTAACGCACAAGATAAAGTTGATGAAATGCTTCCACTTTTAAGCAATGTCATCAATGAATGGAATAAAGTTTTAGTTAATGTACCATTTAGAAAAGAAATCGAAGCTAAATGGAGTCCATATTACTTTGTAAGATTGGAAAATTCATTAAAAGCATTTGATGAAAAAATTATTCCTGAATTAATTGAAATTAATAAACTTTCCTCACAATACGATAGAGTCCTTGGCTCTGCTAAAATCGAATTTAGAGGGCAAACTTATAACCTTTCTCAAATGAGCAAATTCTCATCTGATAAAGATAGAAATACTCGTAGAGAAGCTGGCATTCAAGTCGATAAATTCTTTGCCGAACATGAAAAGGAAATTGGAGATATTTATGGTCAATTAGTCTTACTTCGCGACAAAGCTGCTAAGAAACTTGGCTATGAAGATTTTACTGAGTTAGGATATCTTTCACTTGGCCGTGTTGATTATGATGCTGATAAGGTTGCATTATATAGAAAACAAATTGCTGAAAGTGTTGTTCCAGTTGCTCAAAAACTCTATAAAAGACAATCAAAACGCCTTGGAATTCCATTTTCAAAGATGGTCAGTTTTGACTATAATTTACAATTTGTTTCCGGTAACCCAAAACCAGCTGGTGACACAAAATATCTAGTTGATTCTGCTACAAAAATGTATGATAGCATGTCAAAAGAAAGTGGCGAATTCTTTCATTTTATGAAAGATCATCATTTGCTCGATCTTGAAGCTAGAGCAGGAAAAGCACCTGGCGGATATATGACTTATCTACCAGAATATTCATATCCATTCATCTTCTCAAACTTTAATGGCACTGAAGGCGATGTTAATGTTTTGACACATGAAGTCGGACACGCATTCCAGGGATACTTGTCTGGTAAAATTAAACCAAGCGACTTCCGTTCACCAACATTAGAAGCATGTGAGATTCATTCAATGAGTATGGAATTCTTTGCATGGCCTTACATGAAAGATTTCTTCGGTAAAGATGATGAAAAATATAGATTCCTTCATCTTGCTGAAGCTATTGAATTCTTGCCTTATGGAATCTCAATTGATGAATTCCAACACTGGGTCTATAAACATCCAAATGCTTCTCATGAAGAAAGGTGCAAGATTTGGCAAGATATTCAATCACGTTATGAACCACATAAACGTTACATAAAAGAGATGCCATGCTTTGGCCATGGTGCTGCTTGGATTAGACAATCTCATATCTTTGGATCACCATTTTATTACATCGATTACACATTAGCTCAAGTCGTTGCTTTCCAATTTTTAGTTGAAATGATGAAAAATCAACCAAAAGCATGGAAGAAATACGTCAAGCTTTGTAAATGTGGTGGTAAATATCCATTCATCGAACTTCTTAAGAAAAATCATTTACGTAATCCATTTGAAGAAGGAAATGTTAAGAAGGTTGTTAAACCGCTTGTCAAAGTGCTTAATTCATTCGATGATTCAAAATTCTAATTAGAGAGGTTCCCTTAGGGAACCTTTAATTTTTCTAAAATAGGCACATAATATATTGTGGAATTTTAATTTATTAAAAGGAGGAAATATTATGGACGATTATCGTACAAAATGTATCGAATTACTTGAAAAACGTGGCGTCACAATTGATGACATTGCTGAATGTGCCCGTTTCCTTCAAGCAGACTATCACGTTGATTTAAAGAAAGAAGAATTACTTGAATCAGTTATGAGTGTTCTATCAAAACGTGAAGTTCAACACGCTATCATGACCGGTATTGAACTTGATATTCTTGCTGAACAGAAATTGTTAGAAAACAAAGATCTTGAATCTGTTCTTCGTAGAGATGAAGGTCTATATGGTGTTGACGAAGTTTTAGCTTATGGCATTTGTAACCTTTATGGCTCAATCGCTTTAACAAACTTCGGTTTTATCGATAAAAAGAAATATGGCATTATCGCTAAACTCAATGAAGAAGGAAAAGACAGCGGTATTGTTAACACATTTATCGATGATATTGTTGGTGCTATCGCTGCCTCAGCTGCATCAAGATTTGCACATCGTTGGGTAAAATAAAATGTTTGATTTGAACACAAATAAGTTTATTTTTGATAATCCTGTTTTGTGGGTCGATCTTACATTTACAGTTGTTTTGCTGGCCTTTCTTTTCCTTGTTGTTTTAAAATTTTTAAAGCGCAAGTTAAGTTATATTATTTACGCTAGTTTATCACTAGCAGTATTACTCAGTTGGTTTTTCTCACTAAAATCAGTTTATTTTATAACTTTGATATGTCTTATTAGTTTTAATGTTGTTGCTATTATTATCAATATTAGCGATGTAAGACTCTATTTAGCTAATTCATTAGCTCGTAAACATGAATTAACAAGAAATTCAGAAAAGATATTTGATAGACATGCTTTATATCAAAAAATTGAAACAGCAGTCATCCAATTATCAAAAAGTAGAACTGGCGCAATCATGACATTCGAAAAGAATACTGAATTAAATGATGTAATTAAATCAGGAACAACAATCAATTGTCCTGTTACACCAGAACTTCTTTTAACGATTTTCTATCCTGGAACAAGACTCCATGATGGTGCATGTGTTATTAGAAGAGACATAATTGTTGCAGCTAGTGTTTATTACACCCCAACAACAAAACCATTAACAGGTAAATTTGGTTCTAGACACAGAGCCGCAATTGGTATTAGTGAAATCACCGATTCAGTAACTGTCGTTGTTAGTGAAGAAACAGGTCGTATTTCTCTAGCTGTTGGTGGAGAACTTATACCAGTTAACGCAGATAACTTCCTAAGAATTTTTGAAGATTACATGCTTGCTGATGATGAAAAAGAAGAAAATAAGTAGGTATTATTATGGGTAAATATTTCGGAACAGACGGTTTTCGTGGTGTCTCTAATAGAGATTTGACTGCAAATCATGCATTTAAAATTGGGCGCTTTATCGGGTATTATCCTAATGGAAAACATAACAAAATATTAATTGCTCGAGATACAAGATTGTCTGGCAAAATGCTTGCTGAAGGTGTTGCTGCTGGAATTATTTCTAGTGGTAGTGATGTTGTTAACATTGATGTTTCAACCACACCATCCGTCTCGTATTTAGTTCGTAAGTTTAAATTTGATTTTGGAGTTATGATCTCCGCATCTCATAATCCTTATTATGATAACGGTATCAAAATATTTAATAATCAAGGTGAAAAACTTGAAGAAAATATTGAACTTCAAATTGAAAAATATATTGATTCTGTAACCGATGATATTCCATTAGCGGTTAACGATGATCTAGGACGTTATTTAGATTCGAATAAATATATTGATTCATATCTTGAATTCCTTGCAAGTAAAGCTTTACCACAAATAAGTAAATTAAAAATATTAGTAGATTGTTCAAATGGCTCTGCTTCAGGAATTGCTTCAAGACTTTTATCTACTTTGGGCGTTAATTTCACAATTGTTAACGCTAATCCTAATGGATTAAACATCAATGATAGATGTGGTTCTACACATATTTCTAACTTATCTAATATTGTTAAAGAAGGTAACTATGATATTGCATTTGCCTTTGATGGCGATGCTGATAGATGTCTAGCTATGGATAAAGACGGAAAAATCATTGATGGCGACGCCATAATGTTTTTAAATGCTCTTTATTTAAAGAAACATAATGAACTTTCTAAAAATTCAATTGTTCTAACAGTTATGTCAAATATTGGATTAAAGATTGCATTAAAGAAAAATGGTATTTGTATCGCTCAAGTTGGTGTTGGTGATAAATATGTTCAAGCCGAAATGAAAGCTAAAGGCTATGTCTTAGGT
>CAVIPD010000055.1:0-4025 GCA_963644775.1 bacterium
TGGACAAAGAAGGTAGAATCCACCAAAATTTTGCTTAAAGAAAATCCGTGTTTCGATAGTGGATCTTTTGATGAAATGAGTAGTGTTGCATCATTAGCAATTTCTAAGAAATTAGATCATATTAACGAAAATGAACTACCTGGTATTATAGGCAAGAACAAAATATTCGTTATCGATGATAATTGGCTATATTTGATGAAATATGAGATATCAAGACTTTCTATAATTAAGTCAATTGATTCTTTATATTCATATTCAACAAATGAAAATAGTAATTTTGATTACAAAACTTGTGCAAAACCTGGCTTTAAACTTTCGATAGGACAAGAAAAATCAATTACAAATGGATTTAACAAAAATTTGATAATTACTGGTGGTCCTGGAACAGGAAAAACCACTTCTATATTGTTCTTACTCTTAAATTTGTTATCTAAACGAACAGATTACAATATATATTTAGTTGCTCCAAGTGGAAAAGCATCTAGTCGCATGAAAGAAAGTATAATTGACGGTCTTAGCAATTTAAGCGACGAATTTAAAGAAAATAATGCAGAAATTATTTCGATAATTAACAATCTACAAGAATCAACCATTCATCGTTTATTATCTTTTGATTCTGAAACAAAAGGATTTTTATTTAATAAAGAACATCAATTTAAGGAAAACTCATTATTTGTAATTGATGAAGCTAGTATGATAGATATTTGCTTGTTTGATTCTCTATTATCTGCAATACCTAGTGGTGCTAGAGTGTTTATGATGGGAGATAAAAACCAATTGCCTTCAGTTGAATGTGGCGCAGTATTTAGTGATTTATTAAAAAATGAGAAATTGAAAAATAATATTATCGAACTTGATGAATCTATTAGATTTGGAAAGGATACTAAAATATTCGAATTAGCATCTGCTATTAATAATAGTTTAAATCTTCCTGTTCAAGCTGATGAGTGGGTCGAACCTATGCAATTTGAAGTTGAACCGGATTCTAGTGATAAACCGATTTTCTATTTTTCTAATAAAGATGAAAAAACCGAAAAAAAGAACATATTAAATGTTTTAAAAAAGTGGGGGGATCATTTCTTAATCGATCTACAAGATAAAGCATCTAATTTAGATGAAAATGATACTTCAAAATTAAATGAATTATTTAGCATTGCTGAAATAAGTAAAATTCTTTGTGCAGAAAATGAAGGCATTAGAGGAATTAATTTTATTAATTCCTATATGGTTCATCAATATATTGATAGAACCAAACTTACTTCAATTGATGGATTTTACGCTGGCGAATTAATAATGATTAAGAAAAATAACAAGATGCTCGATTTATATAATGGTGATTGTGGTATTTTGGTAACTTTTAAAAATGATTCTACACTTTACTTAATGGTGAAAAAAGCATCTCAATTAGTTGAGAAAGACGGAAAAATCGACGATAAAATCTTTAAAATAGGCTCATTTGTTTTCTACCCATTTAGAATGATTGCATTAAAAGATATTGATTATGCATATGCAATAACCATCCATAAATCGCAAGGATCTGATTATAAAAATATTTTAGTAATTTTGCCTCGACAAAAAGGGCATCCATTAGTAAATAGGCAAATTGTTTATACTGCTATTACTAGAACTAAGGGCAATACATATATCTTGGCTAGTCAAGAAATTTTAGAAGAAGCTAGAGATACGGTATTGATTAGGGATACAAATATTTGCTAATTATCGAAAGTTTAATTAAAGTAAAAATAATAAAGTTATAAAAAAGGAGAAAAATATATGTCTTTCAGACGTAAAAAAGCTAAAACTGTTGAAGTTAAGGAACCAAAAAAAGAAACTAATAAACCAGAGGCGAAAAAAGAAGAAACGCCAGTAGCAAAAAAGGAAGGTAAACGTGTTTACCATGTTTCCAAAAGAGAATCTGATGGAATGTGGCAAGTTAAATATGCTGGCGGAGAAAAGGCAATTAAGCTTTTCAAAACTAAAGTAGAAGCTGTTGAATACACTCAAAAAATGGCTGAAAATCAGGGCGGAGTTATGCTCAAGCATAATTCAAAAGGCGCTAACAAAGGCCAAATTAGAAAATAAAGCATTAAACGATCCGTTATTATGTAATGGATCTTTTTTATTAAGATAATTAATATCGTCTATTAAAGAAATAAATAAATTGTTTTATAATTTATGTAGTTTTGGAGAAAACATAATGGCGTCTAATTACGACCAAATCAATAAAATTAAAGAGAAATACAAAAAAGAAATCGATAGTTTACAATCTGAGATTTCATCTTTAAAAGAGAAATTAACAAAATTAGAGGATGAAAATAATAAACTTCGTAAAGATCTTTATGACGTTGGCGAAGGCAAAGGCGCAGTCAATCGTTTAAAGAAAGAAATGCACGCTAAAGATGTTGAATATGCAACATTAAAAAACAAGATGCATGATATCGATGGATCCAAGTTGATAAATACATTTTCTAATGAAAGAAAAGAACTTATTAATAAAATTAAAGCTCTAAAATTTGAAAACAATAGCATCTTTAATTCTTTAGTTTTTAAATTTAAAGATGGATTAGATAATGTTATTGAAATCGCATATCGCATAAAACATGGTTTTGTCGATGATATGGATTATTTCACATTTGTTTTTAGAGATGACATTGTTGGATTATTAGAAAAGATGCTTGGCGCTGTTTTAAATAAAAGTGAATCTAGCGCTGCAAAATATTTAGTTAAATTGCGAGATGATAAATATTCATTCCCAAAACAATATTATGTTAGAATTCCTAAACTAAAAGATAAAAATGTTATTAATAACATTCTCTATCTAACAAATCTACAAACAACTGCTTATCATGGAACACAAGATAATCTTAAACATTTAGTAAGAAATCATGAAACTAACGAAAAAGAGCTTCCTGATAAATTTCTAAATCTTAATAGTGATGCTCAATTAGAAGCTATATTTACCTTATTAGAATTTATGTATGATGTATTCACTAATAGTGATCATGAAGTTAATTTGATATCAGTGTCACAAAATTGGTTTAAAACAATATAAAGGAGATATTTATTATGCCTACAGTAGTTATTACAGGTTCCGCAAGAGGATTCGGCTTATGCCAAGCCAAGAAATTTAAAGAACTTGGATTTAATGTTGTTATTTCTGATATTAACGAAGAAAATCTTTCTAAAGCTTTAGATGAACTTAATAAAATTAATCCTACAAAAACAAAAGCAATTAAGGTTATTTGCAATGTCACTAAACTTGTAGAACTTGAAAATCTTTGGTTAGTTGCAAAGCAAGAATTTGAAAATGTTGATATTTGGATTAATAATGCGGGTGTTAATTCTCCTGATAAACCAATGTATGAATTAACTGATAAAGAAATATCCTTCATTTTGGATATTGATCTAAAAGGAACAATACTTGGTTCAAAAGTCGCTTTTAAGGGCATGAAAGAACAAGGCTTTGGTCAAATATATAATGTTGAAGGTTACGGCTCAAATGACGCGGTTATGACAGGTTTAACAATGTATGGAACATCAAAACGCGCTGTTACATATTTTACAAAATCCCTTGAAAAAGAAAGTCATGATTTAACAAATGATAAAGTTTGCGTCTGTAGACTCACTCCAGGAATCATGATTACTGAATTTATTAGAACCGCTAATGGTGGAGCAACTAAAGTCGAATTAAAAGAAAAAACTAAAAAAGTTTATAACATTTTAGGTGATTTTCCAGAGACAATTGTTGATTATGTGGTTCCTAGAATGATCAAGAACAAAAAGAATGGTTATAACGTTGTATGGCTAACAAATAGAAGAGCTTTCTGGCGATTTATGACTGCTGGATTTAATAAAAGAGATTTCTTTAAATAAGATATGAGCATATATATTCGTGATATATCATCGTTAGAAAATAAAATTTTTGAAACAAACGCTGATTATCTATTTTGTAATGAGCAATATTTTGATGAACCAAAATTATATTTTAAGAAAATTATTTTCTTGAATGATGAACATAAACTTAA
>CAVIPD010000055.1:4145-6971 GCA_963644775.1 bacterium
CTATAGAAACACCTAAATGCAAAAATTTAATTCGTGAATTTAATGCAAATTGTGGAACATTATTTAACACAATCGAAACACGCATTCCTACTAAGAAAGAGTATAAAGTTGAAGAATCATTCAATAGTAAGCTTATTAAGTATTTAAATAAATCTAAAAAATCTAATATCGAAGTTTATAAGAAAGGATATGTATCACGTAAATTGTTTTCTAAAATTTTAGGAAGCAAAAAATATACACCTAAAAAAGAAACAATTTGTTGTTTGATTGTTGGCATGGAACTTTGTTTAGATGATGCAATTGATCTACTTGATTCAGCAGGCTACACATTAACAAATTCATTATTATTTGATGTTATTTTCAAAGAAAATATTATCGAAAAACAATATGATATAGATATTATTAATATTCATTTAGATGAAAATGGATTAGCGCCATTAGGCACAAAAATACACTCGTTTTAATTTGTCTCTTTTAAAGCGACACCTTACCAATTAGATTCCTCCATAATATAGGCACAAACCTAGGAGGAATTTATTTATGAAAAAAGGTTTAACTGAATTAGTCGTAATTATCGACAAATCTGGCTCAATGTCAGGACTTGAGAGTGATGTTGTTGGTGGATTTAACTCTCTTATTGAAGAGCAAAAGAAACTTGAGGGTGATGTAACGGTGACAACGTTATTATTTGATGATTGCTATTATATTATTCATGATAGAGAAAACATTAATAACATAAAACCAATGGAGGCCTCTATCTATAAGCCGAGTGGTTGTACTGCATTATTAGATACATTAGGTAGTGCAGTTATGCACATTAAAAGCATTTACAAGAGTTTAAAAGAAGACGCTATACCAGAACATACCATTTTCTCAATAATGACTGATGGATATGAAAACGCAAGCCATAAATTCACATACGATATGGTTAAAGAACTTATTAGTGGTGAAGAGAAAAATGGATGGCAATTTATTTACCAAGCAGCAAATATTGACGCTAAAAAAGAGGGAAGCAAATTAGGCATTAACTTAGATAACGTAGATGATTTTGAATGTACCCCAGATGGAGTTTGCAATAACTTTGCTACCTGTTCGAATAAAATTGTTGGTATGAGAAAGAAAGTAACTACAAAAAATAAAAAGAAATAATCATCTCTTCTTGTATTTAGCGTAATATTTAAATATTACGAACAAGAATCTGTAATTTACATTATGAGTAAATGCGTCAAAACGATCCTCGATATTAAAGTTAGCATCTTTAATTAGATCTAACCATTTGAAAAATTTATTATTGAACTTGGAAATATATTCGCCTTTATTGAAGTCTAAAAATGAAGTGATTCCAAACATGCATCGTATTGTGTTTACAACCTTATATCCGATTTCTCCTTTAACCTTACACTTTATCTGATATAGGTTGTACTCACATACGCTGTGCATGGTGAATTTATCCAACTTAAAGCTATGTTTAATTCTATATCGCAAATTTTTTAAATTTGATTTGCTCATCTTATTGACTCCAAAAAGAATTTTATCCAATTTGAAATATCTTTCTTCTCCTAAGATATCATCGCCGTAAATGTCTTTTACTTTCAACATACCCATTACAAAGTAAGTTGTGTTGTAATCCTTGTAATATGGTTTTAATTCATGATATAAACGGATTCTATTTTCACTCTCATACGATGAACGCTTTAATGACATAGCAAATTTAATAGCTTTCTTATTTAATCTATAAACTCGACTTAATCGTATTGATTCGATAAATAATAAGATTACTTGTTTATCGAAATTATCCTTACGAAAAATAAATGCAATATATTTTTCATCAAATGTTCTCTTGTTATAGACCAAAGGATAATCAAATCGATAGTCGAATGGATCAACTTCTGTTTTATTTTTGATCGCATTCACTATTGATTGTTCGTAAAGTCTTAACGCATTAATTGTCGTTAAATTCTTCTTCATATAAATATAATAGCTTTGCTTATTATAAAGTCAAGTTGTGGCAATTAAAAAAGCCCCTAAAAATCATGGTGTATAATATATGCGCATCAAAAACTTGGTACCAACGATGCCTAAATGTGAAAGGATAAAAATTAATGAATGAAATCAAACCTATTACAGTTGAAGGCGCAATCAGATTAGCGACCGCAACACTCGAACTTGCGTATAACGATTACACACAATCGCTTATTACTATTATGAAATTAAGAAATCACAAAAGATTATCAAAAGAAAATAATAGAATTCTCAACAAAGCATTGATGATGAAACATGAATGTGAAGAATTCTATAAATCAAAAAAATACGAAATATTCTCTTTGGGCAAAGGCGTTGCTGGTGTCGATGTGATCAAACATGCTCAAAAAGAAGTTAGTTATGTCGAAATAGGCGGGAATGTATTGACCCAAGTAAAACATAAAGACGTTGCTTATTAGTAGTCTAAAAAAGCCCGTTCTCCTTTCAACCTCCGTTTCTTGGACATTAGTTGAGCTAGGTTAGGGCTCCTAGCTCAACATTAATTAGTAGGTTGAAAGAAAATATTGATAAAGAGATTTAAATGAAAAATTTTACAAAACATATTGGATTAGGTGCTCTTATTGGAGACTACGTTGGTAGTAAATACGAATTTAAAAATATTAAAACAAAAGAATTTAAATTATTCGATAAAGGAATGAACTTCACAGATGATTCTGTTTTGACCATCGCTGTTATGGATTGGCTTTGTCACGCTAAAAACAATGGACAAAAGGAAGCAGCCTCTTTTTTAAGAAAGTGGGCTAATAAATATCCATATGCAGGTTATGGATCAAGGTTTTGCAA
>CAVIPD010000055.1:7001-16896 GCA_963644775.1 bacterium
GTTTTGCAATTGGATAAATGATAAAAACATGGGCCCATATAATAGTTGTGGAAATGGAGCCGCAATGCGCATTTCACCTATAGGATATTCATTTGAATATACTGATGTTTTAAAGGAAGCTTCAAAAATTATCACAGGAGTTACTCATAATCATCCAGAAGGATTTAAGGGTGCAGAAGTTACTGCGATGTGTATTTATATGGCATCTCATAATTCAACAAAAGAAGAAATTAAAGAATATGTTAGTCAATATTATGATTTAGATTTTGATTATGAAGAATTAAAAAGAACATATTATCACGGCGAAGAAATTTGCCAGAACACAGTGCCTCAAGCAATATATTGCTTTCTAATATCAAATGACTTTGAAGATTGTTTAAGAACTACTATTAGTATTGGGGGAGATTGTGATACAGTAGCAGCAATCAGTTGTTCAATTGCAGAAGCCTATTATGGTATTCCAAAAGAAATCGAAGACAAAATATGGGAATTACTTCCTGATGAAATGAAAGAAATTGTCGATGATTTTAATTTCTTATTAAATTTCAGTGCATAAAAGGGAAATTATGCCAGACAAAAATAAGCGAAAATTACATGTTTTGTATGAAGATCTTTGCTTAACAAATGATAAATTAATTGAATTCATTTTCTCTAATATAAAACTAATAGCAAAGACATTCACTAAAGCTAGTAAGGAACATAAAGAACTTAGAAAAGTCGAATTCATTGTTAGATATATTGATATGGAGGAACATAATGGTGTTTAGTATTTATTGTTTTTGGATAAGAAAAGTTGGTGGAAGTGAAATATTTCTAGAAGAAGTGCCATCTGTTCATCTAAGGAGAAATGCTTTTAAAAAAGCAGTAGCTCTTATAAAAGAAATTAATCCAAAGGATAGCATTGTTATTAGAAAACTGTGCCCTTGGACATTAAAAGTTGTTGAATATACGGTTAGGTATAAAAATGGGTAGACATAAAAGTAGAGTAGAAGAATATCCTGAGAATCAATGCGGTATTGGTTTATTATCAGTCTTTAGAGTTAGATATTACGGAGTTAATGTATTTCTTGTTGTTAGTGAGATTCAACGTGAATACATTAAAGCTTATGAAATCGAGACATATATGAAAGACGATGAGTTTGAAGGCATTGAATATAATTTCTTGGATCAATGCTATATTGGTAAAGATCCACAAGATCGATTAATTGTTGGTGAAGAATATGGCAATACTTTCGATACAATCTGTCAAAGCTTTAGAACAGATTTTTATAACAATAAGCCTTGTTTAGTTATTCCTATACAAAAAGGAAGTAGATTGTATAAGGCAGCTATGCATAACACAATGGGCATTCGTCCAAAAGAGGGCGTATATGCTGCAACAATGGTCGCGGATGGTTCCATAGAACAAAAAGAAAAACTTCTAAAATCATTATACAAGCATAATATGCCATTAAAATTATCTGAACATTTAGCATAGTTATACTAAGTATAAAAATATAAAAAATGTAGGGGGACAAACTATGTCCTCCTATTTATTATAAAAGATGAGATATTATTATATCGTTCACAGAAAAAAACTTCTAGGAAACATACATTGGAACCCAGTGAAGTCATCTGGTTGATGGCTGGGGCCTAACCGCATAAGAAAATAATATGGGATACTGTATTATTGACAAGACTACTCTGTAGTTTACGGGATTAAAATACCGCTGCTGCTAGTGGCGCATTACGCACTCTAATTGTAAGTAGATATAAGGCTATGCACGACAAGAGGCTCTGTAGTAATACATCCCACGTTATGTTAGAGAATCTAGAATTCTCTAACTGCGTTCTCAAAATAAGTGCTCGGTATGATGGTTAGCAATAACCTATAACTAGCTTTATATGCACGAGTAGCCAAAGCCGGATTATGAATTTACCATCAATCTGAATACTAGGTGAAAGTTGGAGAGTAACGATCTCTCCTGTGGATTCGGTGTAAACCCGCTTTAGAAGTAATAAGGTCGCAACTTGTTGCTCAGACTAAAGTGCACATGTACGAATAACAACGAATTTAAGTAGTGTACGGCGAAGGTTGCCAATGTAAGTTTCTTAGAAGTTTTTTTATAAAAATAAAGCATCCATTAAGGATGCTCATTACCGAAACATCAAATGCTTCAGCGAATGTATTGATCACCTCAATACTATTTGTGCCCTCATTTTCAATACGTCGTATATTTCTAACGCTATATCCAATAAGGTTGGCTAATTCAACTTGTGTTAAGTTACTCTTTAGCTTGAGAGTCTTGATAGAATTGCCTATCAAGCGTGAGTCAATTAATTTGCTCATTGGTTTTCCTCCATTTGTTGATAAGATTTCGTAAAGAAAGGAGGTTTGATTGACCACTTGAGGATAACCTTTTGCGAGCAAAATCATTTTAACATATTTAATTAATAAATATAAACACAGATGTATTTTTAATTGAAAGCACTTTAATTATATTTATTCATATAATTGTTTTATTATTTAAGTATGTCTAATGTTAGAAAAATAGTTGGTACAGGTATATTGTCTACAATTGTTATAGCTTTAGCATTATTTTCAAACTATATTTCATTTGGACCAGTTAATATAACATTAGCGCTTATTCCAATAATTATCGGTGCAGTCGTTTATGGACCTATATCAGGCTTATTTTTAGGATTAGTTAATGGTGCAATTGTTTTATTGTCTCCTAGCACCGCAATTTTTTTATCTCATAACTTAGCCATGACAATTGTTACATGCTTAACAAAAACAGGTATTGCAGGTCTAATCGCTGGATTTATTCCGATTATTCTAAAAAAACACAACAAAATTGCAATAATTATTGCCGCAATATTAGTGCCTATTATTAATACAGGAATATTCGTTTTATTTTCTTTAGGATTTTTCCTAGATTTATTTCCAGAACCAACTCCTACTTATTTAATTATGAGTGTTGTTGGGTTTAATTTCCTAATTGAATTAGGGGTAAATGCAATATTATCTCCAACAATTTATTATATTGTTGATATAGTTAAGAAACATATACTCACTAAAGGAGAAAACGATGGACTATAAAAGAGAAGGAAACGAACTCTTTTTAAGAGTAGATCGTGGCGAAGAAGTTCTTGAAAAAATAAATGATGTTATTTTAAAAGAAAATATTAAAGTTGGAAGCATTACTGCCATAGGTGCATGTGATGAATTCACTGTTGGCTTATATTCTGTTAGTGAAAGAAAATATTATTCAAAAGATTATATTGGCGATTTTGAGATAGTTTCATTTTTAGGAAATATCTCTCAAAAAGACAATAAACCTTATATTCATGTTCACATTGGTTGTTCTGGTGAAGATCATATTGTTATTGGTGGTCACCTAAATAAATGCCGAATATCTGGAACATTTGAATGTAAGATTGAAATATCTGACATTAACATAGGTAGACAATTAGACGAAACGACAGGCTTAAACATTTTTAAGTTCGATAATTAATTTATCGTTGTTATTTTCGTTAAATACCTTATATAATGGTAATGTATTAATACATTGAGGTTAACTTATGAAAGAACTTTTAAAAAAATTAAACAATTTCCAATTAACATCACTTTTAAATGCGATTGGTGCGTTAGTTGGATTAATTGCTGTTATCGTTGCATTGGTTTTATATCAAACAAGTGGTGTAGCGCTTGATGCAGAAGAAAATGAAATTATCACAAATGCTTTTGCAAAAAATCAAGCTCTTGGAATGGTATATTTCATTTTTGCAATTTTGGCAATCGTCTGCGGAATTGTTGTTCTTATGAAAGCAGTTAAATTCATATTCCCAAAAACTAGAGAGAATCCAGATTATTCAGTTACATGGATTTTACTTGCTGAAAATGTTTTTGTTCTTGGATTACTTGTTCTTATCTTTGTTTTACTTGCAACTGAAACAACAAGATACGCTCCAGGATTTGTATTTGTCGTCGTTCTTGGAGCACTAAGCGTTGTCTATAGTGGATTACTTTGTTATCCAAATGTTAAATGCCACTATTACATGCCAGAATTAAAAATTAAATAATTAATTATTTATTCAAACAAAAAAGGAAACTCGGTGAAGAGTTTCCTTTTAATTTGACTAACTAGTTTAGGGAGGATTCCTTTCTTGCAAGTTCTACGCCTATCATAGCGATGTCTTTGAGCCCTGCGAATAATAACATCATGTCCTTATCTGTCGCATTCTCAATTGTGTGGTTTACAAACCTCATAAACACTTCATAATTCTCTTTACTCATTTTCATAACTAAACCCTCCTTTATAAGTAAATTTCAACTCAATAATGATGCCTCATAAAAATAGATATAATGATCTACCAATAATAAGTTGATACGATAAGTATAGTTTTTAATTTACTAAAATCAAGAACATTTTTTCTCACACGTGAGCGTTGCGTAAACGCGAGTTTTTTATAAAAAAAGAAAATAAAAAAGCTTCCAATTAAGGAAGCGATTTCGATTGAATTAATTTATTCTTTTGAAGTAAATTCGATTGCCGCAATTACTAATGATAAGAAACCAGCAACGAATAATAATGTAGCCATTCCGATTAATCCTGGTTGATTATAAACTGGAAGAACGGTATGTAAATTTGCTGGTGCCATTAATGCAAGAACACCACCTCCAATTAATAAGCCTGCAGCAAGAAGTGATGTAAATTTTCTAATCTTTGGAGCAAAGACAATTAATAACATTGCGCTTCCAGCGATAAATAAGAAGAAACCAACAAGGTTAATTGCGTTAGGATTGTTCCAAATGATTTGATAGTAGTTTCCAATACTTTGTTTAGCAACGTCATGGGCAGCTGTGATACCTGCAAGACCATATGCAATACCAACAAGAATTAATGAAACGATATTTATAATTGGTGATAAGAATTTCTTCATAGATTAAGCTCCTTTAAAATGCACGATAAATTATATATTTGGATATTGATTATTGCAAGTGTGAATCTCTATATTTTATTAGAGATACATCATTTTTCTTGCATATTATCCAGGTTTTGTATATATTAGTTTTACTCAAGTTTATCTTGGGCAAACTCTGAAAAAGAGTGGCTTGACGGCCACTCTTTGTCTTTGTTAGGAGGAAATTATGACTATTGAAAAGGAAGTATTAAACCTAATTGAAAAGCCTATTAAGGACTTAGGCTATAGTGAAGTTAGTGTTTCTTTTGTTCGAGAAAATAATTCATCTATATTACGCGTCTATATTGATAAAGATGATGTTATTTCTTTAGATGACATAGTCAAAGTAAACGATTTAATTTCGCCTATATTAGATGAAGCAGATTTAATTAAATCTGAGTATTATCTTGATGTTTCATCTTTTGGAGCGGAAAAACCAATTAAAGTTGATCGTTTAGAAAAATATGTTGATAAATACATAAATATTCATTTAACAAATCCTTATAAAGGCGAGAACTATTTAGAGGGTACATTAGAAGAAGTATCCAATGATAATATAGTTCTTTCTTGGAGAGAAAAGACTCGCTTAGTCAAAGCCAAAATCAATCGTAATGATATTGATAAGGCTAGATTAGCCATCAAGTTTTAAGGAGGAAATAAAAACATGGATGGAAAAGCATTTATGGAAGCTCTTAATGCAATAGAAGAGCAAAAAGGTATTTCAAAAGAGTCAATTATCGAAGCTTTAAAAGAAGCTTTAAAAAAAGCCTACATCAAAGAAATTGATGGAGATGAAGAAGCTCTTGTCGATGTAGTTATCAGTGAAAACGAAATCAACATGACAATTACTAAGACAGTTGTAGACGAAGTAATAATTGATTATCTTGAAATCAGTTTAGCAGACGCGAAAAAATACAATAAGAAAGCTAAAGTCGGTGAAACAGTAAAAATCAACGTTGATGTCGATAGTTTAAGACGTATTACTGCAATCGCAGTTAAGTCGATTTTAAGACAAAAACTCGCCGAAGCAGAAAAACAAGTTTTATACGAACAAAACAAAGACAAAATTAACGAAATGATTACAGGTGTTGTTGATCATTGCGATGATAGGGGATGCGTCGTTAATCTTGGACGTACATCAGTCTTCCTTTCACGCAAAGATTTAATTGGCGATGAAACTTTTGCTCCTGGACAATCAATTCGTATGTATGTTGCTAATGTTTCTAATGGCGAAAAAGGCGCAATGATTAAAGTTTCACGTAGTGATCCAGGATTCTTAAGAAAATTATTTGAAGAAGAAGTCCCAGATATTTATAACGGTACTGTCATTATTAAAGCACTTGCTCGTGATGCCGGTATTAGAAGTAAAATTTCTGTTTATTCAAATGATCCAAATGTTGATCCGGTTGGTTCATGTATTGGTGTTAACGGTTCAGCAATTAAGAAAATTGTTGATCAATTAGGTAATTCCCGTGAAAAAGAAAAAATCGATATTATAACCTACACTAAAAACGAGGGTTTATATATTGTCGATGCCTTACGTCCTGCTAAAGTCCTTTATATTCATTTAACAGATGAAATTGCTCAAGATGGAAAAAAGAAAGCTATTGCCATTGTTGAAGATGGCCAACTTTCACTTGCCATTGGTAAACGTGGTGCAAACGCTCGTGTTGCATGCCGTTTAACAGGTTGGTCAATTGATATTCATGAACAATGTGAAATGGAAAATCTTTCTAATATTCCATTTAAATCAGTTGAAGAACTTAAAGAAGAAGAAAAAGAAAGAGCGAAGAAGGAAACATATGAAAAATACTTGGCACAAGTTAAGAGTGCTCGTGCAAGTCGCGAACCTATAAAAGAAGACCTTTCACAAGGTTTTGAAAAGGCTAAACCTCAACAAATTCTTGATGAAGATATCGAAGAAGTTAAACCAGTTGTTGAAGAACCAAAAGAAGAAGTTAAAGTTGAAGAAGTTAAACCTGTTGTTAAACAAACTGTTGTTAAAACAACAACCACTCTTGAATCATTAGAAGCTTCTTTAGAATCAAACAAGAAGAAAGAACCTCAATTTAAGGCAACTCACAAGACTTCAAAACGTCCACATAATATCACTGATGAAGAACTTCCACATGAAAAACTTGAAGAAGTTAAACCAGTTGAGAAAAAAGGACCTCAAATGGATATTTATACAAAAGAAGAACTTGAGGACTTTGAGAACGAAGAATACGTAGAGGAAAATTCATTTGACGATGATGATATCGATTACGATGAATATGATTCCTACTACGACGATGACGAAAAATAAATAAATTTATGAAGAATATTGTTCTAAGAAAATGTATTGCAACAAACAAAATGTATCCTAAGGATGATCTTCTTCGTGTTGTCAAAAATAAAGAAGGATTAATCTTCTATGATCCTTCAAATAAAGCCTCTGGTAGAGGAGCCTATATATCTAAAAGCGAAGATGCAATTAAAATTGCTCGTAAGAAAAACATACTTTCGAAAGTATTCTCAACTAATGTTGATTCCTCAATATACGATTTGCTTTTAGAAGTTAATAAGAAAGAGAGGAAATAAATATGGCAAATAAGCAAAAAGACTCTCGTCGCGCTAATATTCCTGCATCAAATGTAGGTAAAAATAAAGAAGTTATTAAAGTTCATAATGGCGTATTCGTTTACACTCGTAATATGAGCGTCGGTGAACTAGCTAAAGAACTTAATATTAATGCGACTGATATTATTAAATTCTTATTTTTAAATAAGAAAATGGTAACAATTAATCAAACATTAGACGATGAAACAATTGGTTTGATTTGTTTACAATTTGGCTATGACTTTAAGAAAGAAAAAGTTGTCAGCGAAGAAAATTTTGAAGAAGTTGAAATTGTTGATAAACCTGAAGATCTTAAACCTAGAGCTCCAATTGTCACCATTATGGGTCACGTTGACCATGGTAAAACAACACTTATTGACGCAATCAGAAGTTCTAAATTAGTTGATAGTGAAGTTGGTGGTATTTCACAAGCTATCGGTGCTTACCAAAAAGAAATTTCTGGTCAAAAAATTACCTTTTTAGATACTCCAGGACATGAAGCATTTACAGCTATGAGAAGTCGTGGTGCTGCTGTTACTGATATTGTTGTCTTAGTTGTCGCCGCCGATGATGGCGTTATGCCTCAAACAGTTGAAGCAATTAGTCACGCTAAAGCTGCCGGAGTACCAATTATTGTTGCTATCAATAAAATTGATAAAGAAGGTGCAAATCCTGAAAGAATCAAAAACGAACTAATGAGTTATGATATTATTCCAGAAGAATATGGCGGATCTAATATTTTCTGTGAAATATCTGCTAAAAAGAAACTTGGTATCACCGAATTACTCGAAGCTATTATTGTTGTAGCAGAAATGCTCGAACTAAAAGCCAACCCAAATCGATTTGCTATCGGTACAGTTATTGAAGCTAACCTAGATAAGGGTGAAGGTCCAAAAGCTACACTTTTAGTTCAAAATGGTACATTATCATTCCAAGATTATGTTGTTGTAGGCACAGCCTATGGAAAAATTCGCAGAATGACTAATGAATATAAAAAAATTGTTAAGGTAGCTTTACCTTCAACTCCTGTTAGTGTTATTGGTTTAAGCGAAGTTCCTAATGCTGGTGATCACTTTATGGCATTTCCAAGCGAAAAACAAGCTCGTGATATAGCAATGAAACGTGCTTTAATTAAAAAACAAGAAGAATTAAATTCTTCTGGTGGCGCATCACTTGATGATTTATTTAATAGAATTCATGAAGGTGAGATTTCAATTGTTAACATTATTGTTAAGGCTGACACAACAGGTTCTGCTGAAGCGATCAAATCTTCATTAATGAAACTTAATAATGATCAAGTTAAGTTAAATATAATTCACTGCACTGCTGGTGCAATTAGCGATAGTGATATTATGCTTGCTAGCGCCTCAGGAGCCATTATTTATGGCTTTAACGTTAGACCTTCATCACTTATTAGTCAAAAGGCTGAACAAGAAAAGGTTGAAATTAGATTGCATCGTATTATTTATGACTTATTAAATGAAATGGAATCAGCGATGAAAGGTATGCTTAAGAAAGAAAAAATCGAAAGCGTCACTGGACAGGCTGAAGTTCGCTCATTAATTAAGATTTCAAAAGTCGGTACAGTTGCTGGTTGTTATGTCACAAGCGGCGTTATAAAAGCCAATTCATCTGTTCGTATTCTTCGTAATGGCGTTATTACTTATGAAGGCAAAATCAAATCTCTTAAGAGATTTAAAGACGACGCTAAAGAAGTTAAAGAAGGATTCGAATGCGGCATTAATATTGAAAACTTCAACGATTTAAAGGAACTTGACATCATTGAAGGCTATGAAATGGTGGAAAAACAATAATGGCTGATAGAACACAACGCATTCAATCTATTATTGGTAAAAACATTTCTGAAATTATCCAATATGAAGTAAAAAATCCTCGCATTGGCTTTTGTACAGTAAGTGAAGTCGAAGTTAGTGCAGACTTTAGTTATGCCAAAGTATATGTTTCTTTTTTAGGCTCAAAATATCCTAAACAAAATCTAGAAGAATTAAATAAAACAAAAGGTTATATACGTTCATCTTTAGCTAAAAAGATTGATATTCGTAAAACTCCTGAAATTACATTCTATTTAGATGAAACATATGATAAATCTGAACATCTTTATGAAATACTAAAAAAAGATGCTCAGGCGATCGAAAAAATGAAGAACCCACATTAGTGGGTTTTTATTTTATAGATTTAACAATTTTGAATTTAGCTCCATCAACCTTACGGGCAATTTCATTTTTGATAAATTCTAATAAATGTTTATTTGTTAATTCTGACTTAGTTATATTAGAAGGATTTTCAATTATAAAAAGTAAATCACCTTTTCTATAAAGTGATGTAACAC
>CAVIPD010000056.1:0-4520 GCA_963644775.1 bacterium
TAAATCATCTGCTAATGATTTTCCTTATAAAATAGGCGATTTAGAATTTAACAATATAAATACTTATAAAGGTAATGATGAAAACGACAATTCATTAGTGTTCAATCTTAATTTTATGAACAAAAAATTTCTACTTATGGGAGACGCTTCAATTAATGTAGAAAAGTTTTTAATTGACGAAAATTTTGACATTGATTGTGACATTTTAAAAGTAGGTCATCATGGTTCTAAAACTTCTTCATCGGATGCTTTTATAAAAGCCTGCTCTCCCGTTGAAGCAGTTATTTCTGTAGGAGAAAATAATTCATATAATCATCCTAATAAGGAAGTCTTAACAATATTAAATAAATATGGTGTTTCTATTAGAAGAAGCGATATTGAAGGCACTATTTCTTACATAGAGTTAACGATTTAATGTTATAATTAAATTAATGAATTATATTCTCTATGGTGAACAATATCCGATGATTAAGAAGAAGTTAAAAAAACTTCTTAAAGAACGTTTAGGCACTCCTGATGATTTTAATGTTGCTAAATTTGATATGGATGATGTTGATCCAAACGAAGCAATTATGGATGCTCAAATGCTCCCCTTAGGATACGATAGAAAGGCTGTTATCTTTGATAATGTTAAGTTTTTATCTAAAGGCGCAGATAAAGATGTGGTTCAAGCAGTAAATGAATTGGTCAGTATGCCAAATGACGCAATCGATGTTTATCTTATTGTTAGAAATGAAAGTATCGATGATAAAAACCCAATTGTTACTACAATTAAGGCTAATGGGGAGATTTTTAACTTTGTTAATCTAAAAAAAGAAGATTGGCCTATCTTCGCTAAAAAATATTTTAAAGATAGGGGAGTTAATATTGATCAAGACGCTTTAGACGAACTCATTTTAAGAGTGAACAATGATTTAAATCGTTTTATTAATGAAGCTAATAAACTTATTTTATACAAAAATAATCTTTCAATTATGGACATCACTTTAATGGTTTCTAAGCCAATTGAAGATAATGCATTTGAAATGTCTAACGCTCTTTTTAGAGGAGACAATGCTTTAGCTTTATCAATTTTCCGTGATTTACAATTGTTAGGTTCAAGAGCAACTGATTCATTAATTCCAATGCTTGGCACTCAATTTAGATTTATTTCTGAGGTTTGCTATTTATATCAAAAAGGTTTAGATAAGGACGAGATTGCCAATGAACTAGGTTGTAATCCTTTTAGAGTTAAAATTGCTCTTCAAAATAGAAGATATCTTTCTCGAAGAGACATTGCTCATGTTTTAGATGATTTATATTATCTTGATTATCAAATTAAAAGCGGCCAAATTGACCGCTTCTATGGTTTTGAATTATTTTTAATTAATTTTACAAATTAGCTTATTTTGCTAATGAGTTGACTAATCTTTGGAGTGATGCTTTCTTGCGAGCAGCAGTGTTTCTTGCGTAAACACCATCTGTGACACTCTTATCTAATAAACGAGTAGCAACTTTAAGAGCTTCAAGGGCTGCTTTACCGTCTTTTTTCTCGACAGCAACTTTAACCTTTTTGCTTTCTGTAGCGATACGGCTACGAATAGCGACATTGCGTTGACGTGCCTTTTCGTTTGTTTCGATTCTTTTGATTTGTGATTTGATTTGAGCCATTTTAATACCTCTTTTTATATCGTGAATAAGTTTATCAAACTTAAATCATTACGACAACTTTTATTTATTTTTTTGGATTCCTTTCAAAGAAAGGATTTCTTCTGTAAAATCGTTAACGCATGTCAATAATGCGTATTTTTCTTCAGGAATTTCGACTTCGAATTCCTTATTAACTGTGTTGATTAGCTCGACATATGACATTGAATCTCCGCCTAAATCATTAATCCAATGATCATCATCGTTAATCTTTACAAATGGAAGCAATAGGATTTTTGCGAATATTTTACGAACATGTTTAATAATTGGTTCAACATCTTCTTTTTTATAGCCTACAAAATCTTTGATTGGTTTCTTTTGCTTCATGTCTACGAAAGCGTCGGTTTTTGATTCTATGAATTTTTTAACTTGATAACGTTTAACTTTCATAGACGCAGTGAGAGGAAGTCTATTCTTAGAAATTAAAAATTTCTGAACTCTCTTTTCGTTGGATAAAGTGTTATTAATTTCTTCACACTTTTTCATAATGAGATCCATGTCATCCTCACCAATCTCACTAGAGATTTCAAGTATGCATGTTATTAATTCGTGATGAGCCTTACCTTTTTTAATTCCAACAACGCATACTCTATTGATGCCACTAATGTCTTTGAAGTAATCTTCAATTTCGTCTGGATAAACATTTTCTCCATTCTCATTAATGATAATATCTTTTATGCGACCTTTTAAATAATAGTGCCCAGTTTCATCAACAGCGGCTATATCACCTGTTCTAAGGAAGCCATCTTCAAGATCTGGTTCTTTAATTACTCCTCCAATAATTTCTAGTGAATGAATAGTAGGGGACTTAATTAATAACTCTCCAACATTTGGTTCTAACTTAGTTGTGTTAGCAAGTTTATATGTAACATTATGAAGTGGTTTACCAATACTGCCTTTTAGTCTTTGTTCAACTGAACTTGATAATTCCACTGATGTAACACCGACTTCTGTCATACCAAATCCATTGTATAAGTTATAACCAATACCATTAATGGTATTTAATGTATCACTCGATATATAACCTCCGCCAGAAATGCAATATTTAATCTTCTTACCTAATAATTGAGATTGAACAATATTTAGTGCAATATTGCTTGCGCCTTGACCAGCTTCTTCATTACTAATCTTATGCGTGTGGTATGCAATCATCTTAGCAAGTAAATCAGCTTTCTTTTCGCCTTCGAGTTCGGCTTTTCGAGTAACTTGTTGCGCAAGTGAATCCCAGAATAATGGAACTGAGTAGACATGCGTAACGCCACATTTTTGAGAAACGGACATAACTTCTTTTGGAGATAAATCTTTTGTAAAAACAATGTTTTTACCGAAGAATGTATACCATAAGAAGACTGCTACGAAACCAAAGATATGATGAAAAGGAATAATTGCCAAGATGTTGGCTTCTCCTGGATACATGATGTCTTTTGTTTCTTCTGGCATATCAATTGCTGCAGCGATTTGATAACAAAGGTTTTTACCATCATACTCCATCAATTTAACATTACCTGTTGTTCCACTAGAACAAAAGATAACATTGTTTGCCCAACTTGTTGCAAATTTAAAGTTAACTTTAAGCTCTTTAATGGAGTTGATGTTCACATTAGGAACCGAATAAGTTGTAATTTCTTGTGTGATAATTGCAACAGCGTGTGATTCTTTAAGTAAAACTTCTGTATTTTCTTTTGGGAGCTTAGCATCGATTAAAAATGGAATGTATCCACTCATCAAAATGCCCCAGAATACTAATGGCCAATCCGGACAATTATGAAATTTTAAAGCGACAACAGAATCAAGAGGATAATCCTTTAATTTTTGAGATATCTTTGATGCGTATTCGAAACAATATGTTTTATACTTCTTATATTTATAAGAGACTACCTTACCTTTTTCGTTTATCCAGGTAATTGCTTTTTCTTTTTTATGAAGAGTAGTTGACTTTAAGAAAATGTCTTCCATTGTCTTTGAAGTCTTGAGCAATTCCTCTGCGCTTGAGAAGAACTGCTTTACTTGTTTATATTCAGAGTACATAAATAACCTCCGTAATTTTTAATAATATTACTTTTTTCAATAATTGAAAATACAAAAAGGTTTCCTATATAATAACCATAGTTATGAAAATGCTAAAAGATTTTAGAATAATTTTTATGGGAACACCGCTAATAGCTGCGAAGGTTTTCGAAGCTCTTATTGATTACGGATTTAATTTTGTTGGTTTAATTGCTCAGGAAGATAAACCTGTTGGTAGAAAGGCTATTTTAGAGCCCGTTCCTACTAAAGTAGTTGCCTTAAATCATGATATTCCAGTATTCCAACCACATAGAATTAGAAAAGACTATGAATTTATTAAAGAACTTCAACCTGATTTAATCCTTACAATGGCATATGGGCAAATCGTTCCTCAAGCGGTTTTAGATATTCCAAAACATGGTTGTTTAAATCTCCATGGATCAATTCTTCCAAAATATAGGGGTTCTGCGCCTATTCAACGTGCAATTATTGAGGGAGAAAGTAAAACAGGTATCACCTTAATGGAAATGGTGGACAAAATGGACGCAGGAAAAATGTTTGCTATCGAAGAGGTTAAAATCGAAGAAAGCGATAACTATACTTCTTTATGCGATAAATTAATTGAAGCCGCTATAAAAATATCAAAAGATAATTTGTTAAATTATCTCAATGGGAAATTAAAAGGAATTGAACAAGACGAAAGCCTTGTCACAATTGCTAATAAGATTCTTCCTGAAGACGAAAAACTTGATTTATCAAAATCTTCCAAAGATGTCCTTAATTACATTCGTGGATTATCAGATGAGCCAGGTGCATATTTGTTATTA
>CAVIPD010000056.1:4530-5120 GCA_963644775.1 bacterium
AAATATTTAAAGCTCATAAAGTTAGTGATACAAGTGGTGAACTTGGTAAATTAACAGTTACAAAAACCGTTAGATTGCAACTTAGCGACGCTCTAATTGAACTTGATATTGTTCAACTTGAAGGTAAGAAAAAGATGGACGGTAAAAGTTTCGCTAACGGAAGCAAACAATTAGATGGAATTGTATTAAAATAAAAGACTATTAAATTAGTCTTTTTTTGTATAAACTATAAGTATGGAAAAGACTTTGAGATTGTCGGTTCATCAACTTGTCGATTTTCTTTTACGTACTGGCGATATCGATAATCGTGTTTTTAACAAAGCGACAATGAATGAAGGAACGCGCATTCATGGCTATTATCAAACAAAACAAGGCAATAACTATATTTCTGAATACCAATTATTTGAAACATTCGAAGTAGTCGATTTTAAGATCTCTCTTGAAGGAAGGGCGGACGGAATAATCGTTAAAAATGACGATGAGGTTATTATTGATGAAATTAAATCGACCATATCTCCATTAGAAGAATTTTATCAAGAACATAAAGAATGGCATCTAGGGCAAGCAAAATGCTACGCATTGATGTACGC
>CAVIPD010000057.1:0-9080 GCA_963644775.1 bacterium
AAAAACATTGAAATTGCAAGGAAAAACGTATTAAAAGCAGATTTATCAGAATATACAAAAATCATTGGTAATTTACCTTACTATATTACATCGAGTATTATCGAAAAAATATTGCTTGAAGGAATTAATTCAAAAAGTATTACATTAATGGTTCAAAAAGAAGTTTACCAAAAATTAATTGATAAAAAAGAGGTGTCGCCATTATCGCTACTCTTGCGTTATGTTGCGACAATTTCTCCAATGATAATCGTTGGAAGAAATTCATTTACACCAGTGCCACACGTTGATTCAGCATATTTTGTTTTAACTCCGAATGAGAATATCAAAAATGAAGAAAATAAATTTTTATATTCTTTAATGGTTAAATTATTTTTGCATCGTAGAAAAACAATTTTAAATAATCTTTCCGAACTAATAAATTCTAAAGAAAAAGCTATTGAGATATTAGAAAAAAGTTCGATTCAATCAACTCTTCGCCCCGAACAAATATCAATCGATATATATATTAAATTATTAAATGTATTGAAGTCTATTGACTTCATATCTACAATAATATAGAGGTTATAAATATGTATATTAAAGCATATGCAAAAATAAATTTATATCTAGATGTGATTGGGAAAAGAGATGATGGATATCATCAAATGAGAATGGTTATTTTACCTCTTGAATTGCACGATTCTATTCAAGTTGAAGTCTTACCATATTTTGCTGATAGTTATATAACTTGTGACCATGTCGATCTACAACAAACAAAATACAATTTAATTAATCTTACAATCAACAAATTAAGAGAGTTATATAAATTTAAACAAAACTTTAATATTAGCATTCACAAAGAAATTCCTATTCAAGCAGGATTAGGTGGCGGGTCATCTAATGGAGCAGTTATGCTTAATACATTAAATAAATTGCTCAAGTTAAATATTGATGATGTAAAAATGAACGAAATTGCTACGTCACTTGGATCAGATGTTCCATTCTGTTTAAAAAATAGACCATCAATCGTTGAAGGAATAGGCGAAAAATTAACAGAAATCCCTGTAAAATACCAATATTTTGTAATTATTATTAAACCAAAACAAGGTTTATCAACAAAACGTGTATTCGAAAAGGCTGACACAATCGATTTAGATCACGGAAATATTGATAACGTAGTTGAAGCATTAAAAAATGGTGATGATGATTTATTAGCGTCTTCAATGTTTAATTCTCTTGAAAAAGCATCATTATTGATGCTACCTGAAATTCAAGATGTAAAAGACATGCTTAAAAAAGATGGTTTTAAAATTGTATTAATGAGTGGATCTGGTTCATCAGTATATGCTTTAACGCGTGATCATCATTTTGCAAAGCAAATGTATAAGAAATACGATAAAGAAGGGTTTGAGTGTTATCTAACAAAGACTCTTAAATAGTATGCTTTGGATATCTTGTTACGGTAAAAGTGTTTATATCGACGAAGAACTCGTTGGTTATATATCTCCAGAAGGATCAATGTACGCAAATGGCCATCGTTTTGGTGAATTGACTGAAGATGGCGAAATATATCTTAATAATGAATATGTTGGCTACATTGAAGATAATGGCGAAGTAATGGTTAATAATTCTCCTGGTGGCTTTGTAAATTCATCTAACGATCTATGCTTCGATTCTGAAGCATTAATGAAAAAATAAAAAAGATTCACGAATTAACGTGAATCTTTTATTAATAGCTACAAGCTATTATTTTTTTGATTTTGCTCTAATTGCAGCTTGAGCAGCGCTTAAACGTGCAACTGGAACACGGAATGGTGAACATGATACATAATCGAGTCCTGCATTGTGGTAGAAGTCGATTGAGTTTGGTTCGCCACCAGTTTCACCACAGACACCAACATGGAGGTTTGGTCTTGTACGTCTGCCATCAGCAACGGACATCTTGACAAGTTTACCAACACCTTTTGCATCGAGTGTCTTGAATGGATCTTCTTCAAGAATTTTATTCTTATAGTAATCTGGTAAGAATTTTGAAGCATCATCACGGCTGAAACCAAATGTCATTTGTGTTAAGTCATTTGTACCAAATGAGAAGAATTCAGCTTCTTTGGCGATTTCATCTGAGAGTAATGCTGCTCTCGGGATTTCGATCATTGTGCCAACATGATATTTCATGTTAACGCCAGCTTCTTTAATTAACTTATCAGCTGTTGTAACGATAATGTTCTTAACGAATTGAAGTTCTTTAACTTCGAGTACAAGTGGTACCATGATTTCTGGTTCAATCTTGATATTGAGTTTCTTTGAAACTGCAATGGCTGCTTTAATAATAGCTGTTGTTTGCATTTCGCAAATTTCAGGATATGAAACAGCAAGACGGCAACCACGATGGCCCATCATTGGGTTGAATTCGTGTAAATCGTCGATACGTTTGTGAATGAAATCAACTGAGTGACCTGTAGCTTTTGCAAGTTCTTCAATCTTATCTTCTTCTTGTGGAAGGAATTCGTGTAGTGGTGGATCAAGTAAACGAATGTTTACATTGAGTTCGCCCATTTCTTCGAATAATCCTTCGAAGTCTTTTTGTTGTAATGGTTCGATTTCAGCTAAAGCTGCGACTCTTTCTTCTTTTGTTTCAGCAAGAATCATTTTTCTGAATGAGAAGATTTTGTCCTTATCGAAGAACATATGTTCTGTACGGCAAAGTCCGATACCTTGAGCACCGAAGACTTTAGCTTGGTGGGCATCTCTTGGAGTATCTGCATTTGCACGAACTTTTAATGTTCTTGCAGCATCAACCCATTTCATTAATCTACCAAAGTTACCTGATGATAAATCTGGTGCGACTTTCTTAATATCGCCTTCGTAGACTGAACCTGTTGAGCCATCGAGTGAAATGACATCATTTGGTCCATAAACTTTACCATTAATTGTTAATGTTTGTTTTTCTTCATTGATTAATGCAGCAGCGCATCCTGTGACACAGCATTTACCCATACCACGAGCAACGACAGCAGCATGGCTTGTCATACCACCACGGTTTGTGAGAATACCTTCTGATGCGATCATACCGATTAAGTCTTCTGGAGATGTTTCAGCACGAACAAGAATAACTTTTTCACCAGCATTGTGTCTGGCTTCTGCTTCTTCGGCAGTGAATGCTAACTTACCTGTGCCAGCACCTGGACCTGCAGGGTTGCCTTCGGCAAGTTTACGTGATTTAGCATTAGCTAAGTCATCTTTGTCGAAGTTTGGAAGTAAGAGTTTATCGAATGATACTGGATCAATTCTTAAGACTGCTTCTTCTTCAGTGATTAAACCTTCATCGACCATGTCGCAAGCCATCTTTAAGGCAGCGGCTGGTGTACGTTTACCACTACGTGTTTGTAAGAAGTATAATTTTCCATCTTCAACTGTGAATTCCATATCTTGCATATCGCGATAGTGGAGTTCCATTTTCTTAATTGTTTCTTCGAATTGTCTATAGACATCAGGCATACGTCTTTTGAGTTCATCAATATGAAGTGGTGTTCTAATACCTGCAACAACGTCTTCACCTTGAGCGTTTGGTAAGTATTCAGCAGAAATTGCTTTTTCACCTGTGGCTGCGTTTCTTGAGAATGCAACACCTGTACCAGATGTTTCGCCCTTATTACCGAATGCCATTGATTGAACGTTAACAGCTGTACCCCATGAGTATGGAATTGAATATTGCATACGATAGACGTTTGCACGTGGATTATCCCATGAACGGAAGACTGCTGTGACAGCTTCGATTAATTGAACCTTTGGATCTGAAGGGAATTCTTCTCCAAATGTCTTTTTGTAATATGCTTTATATTTAGCAACTAATTCCTTGAGTTCTGAAGCAGTGACTTCTGTGTCAAGCTTGTAGCCTTTTGATGCTTTTAAATCATCAAGCATTTTATCCATTTCGGTACGTGGGTGACCTTTTGCAATGTTTGTAAACATTAAGATAAAACGACGATAGCTATCCCAAGCGAATCTCTCATTCTTTGTTTCGTTAATTAATGCAGCAACTGTTGTGTCATTTAAACCTAAGTTTAAGATGGTATCCATCATACCTGGCATAGAGACACGTGCGCCTGAACGAACAGAAACAAGAAGAGGTTTTGTGGAACCGCCAAAGTTTTTGCCTGTTTCTTTTTCAACTCTAGCGATACCGGCATAGATTTCTTTTACGAGATCTTCTGGAAGCTTTTTGCCACTTTCGTAATAAAGTGTGCAAGCTTCGGTGGTGATGGTAAATCCTTCTGGAATTGGGACACCAATGTGTGTCATTTCAGCAAGACCAGCACCTTTTCCTCCGAGGAGTTCCTTACCTAATCCGTAAGCATCCTTGAAGTTAAATACGTATTGTTTTGCCATATTTTCCTCCTAATTGACAACAATATTTTTGTTGTGTTAGTGCTTTAACACTCGCAAAAAAAGAATATAAAAAATTGCTCTTATAAGCAATAAAAATTTATAATTTTTGGAATATAAGCGGTTTCACAATTTAATGATTACATAAGAAAATCGATTGTTTTGTGATAATATTTTTAAGAAAGTAGGTAGCTTTATGAAAGAACCATTAATGTTAGCAATTGATTTTGGCACACAATCAGTTAGAGCGTCATTATTTAATAAAAAAGGTGAAATAATTTGCCTATACAAAAAGCAATATAATCCAGCATATCATTCACCAAAAAACGGTTATGCTGAACAAGACCCATTTTACTATTATGAATCTATGTCAGAAGTTACTAACAAATTAGTAACTGAACATAAAGATTTAATGGGTGATGTGCTTGGAATGAATATCACATTTTTTAGAGATTCCATCGTTATTTTGGATAAAGAAAATAAAGTCATCAGACCTGCAATTTTATGGCTTGATGAAAGACGTGCAGAAGGCAAGAAAAAATTGCCACTATTTTCACGCTTTTTATTTAAACTTGTAGGCATGAGTGCAACCATTGATTTAAATAGAAAACGTTCAATGGCTGTTTGGCTACAAGAAAATGAACCAGATAATTGGGCTAAAGCAGATAAATTTATGATGATTTCAACTTTCATTAATTTACAATTATTAGGAAAATATGTTGATTCACCAGCGTCACAAGTTGGACACTCACCAATCGACTTTAAGAAGAGACAATGGTATAAGAAAGATACTCATCTAAAGGGACAAATTTTTGGTGTTCCTAGAAAAATGCTATGCGATCTTGTTCCGGTTGGAGAAGTCATGGGTACAATTACCGAAGAAGCTAGCAAGAAAACAGGTTTACCTGTTGGCTTAAAAGTTTTCGCTGGTGGTAGTGACAAATCCTGTGAAACACTTGGACTTGGTGCAATGGACGGAAAGACAGCTTCAATTTCATATGGTACTGCATGTACAGTTGAAGTTTCGACAAAAAAATATAGCGATGCCGAACCATTTTTACCTGCCTATCCAGCAGTAGTAAAAGGATATTATAACCTTGATGTCCAAGTTTACCGTGGATATTGGATGCTCAATTGGTTTTCAAAAGAATTTGGTAAAAATGAATCATTAGAAGCCCAAATTCAAAATAAACTAGCATTAGAGGTTCTCAATGAAGAAATGATGAAAATTGAACCAGGATGCAACGGACTTGTTTTACAACCGTATTGGGGTGCTGGCCTTAGAAGACCTTTGGCAAAAGGCGCAATCATTGGTTTTTCGGATACTCATACACGTATTCATTTATATCGCGCTATTATCGAAGGTATCGCATATTGTTTACGTGAAGGCCTAGAATTATTTGAAAATAAACGTATTCATCATAAAGTGGATAGAATTAGAATTTCTGGTGGTGGATCACAAAGTGATGCAATCTGTCAAATTACTGCCGATATTTTCGGTTTACCAGTAAGTAGAGTTCAAACATACGAAACTTCTTCGTTAGGTGCAGCAATGGCAGGATTTATTGCCGCAGGAGAATTCAAAAATGTTGATGAAGCTATTAAAGCAATGGTTCATCAATCAATCGAATTTAAACCAAATATGATCAATCATAAAAAATACGATTATCTTTTCAATCATGTATACATGAAGATGTATCCAAATCTTAAAAATGTCTATAAAGACATCAAAGAATTTGACAAGAAAGAATTTTAATATCTTTTTCTAAAAATTTCGTATACGTTATCAAAAGATGGTCGAAAATTATCGACTGTCTTTTTTAATAATGAATTTAAGTAAATACCTTTTAATGTAAAGAAAAATGTCTCAACAATGTCTGATGAATTGCCACCTGTAATGACACCTTCTTTTTGTCCACGATTAACTAAATCACATAGTGTATTATAAAGCGATTTTTTGCCTCTTTCAGAAATGATAATATTTCCATAGGCAATTTCTTTCATTTCTTTTAAATTTAATAAAATTAAAACAATTGATTTGATAGCATTATCTGATCTTATATTTGTGTATGTTTTTATTAAAGATTTTTTGAGTTCTAGAAAATAATTTGAACTTAATAATTTTGCAATAATTTCATCAGTGTTTTTAAAATAATGATAAATAATTCCGTGAGAGCATTTTGCTCTATCTGAAATCTGATCAATTGTTATTTTTTCACCATAAAGAGAATAAAGCACTAAAGAGGATTCAATAATTGAATCTCTTCTTTCCTCTTTCATTTTCTTAAATTGTTCAGTTGTTCTCGGCATTTATTTTGCACTTTCTTGCATATTTAATAAGTAAAAACGCTAAAATTAAGCCAATTGTTATAAATATTGGAGCTAATATCCAATCTAAATATCTCATTACTCCATCTCTTGTTGATAATTCATTTAAATATGTAAACATATCAGCGTTTACAAATATTGAAACAAGAGACCCTGCGACAAAGCCTAAGATTGTGTAGTGAGTAGATAATGTGTGCTTTTCTAATAAATAACTCATTAAAAATGAGAATAAGAAAAAGCCAATAATGACACCACCAGCAAATGAACCAATTAATCCAAAAAATCTTCCTGGATTTTCTTTAATCAAATCGATATTGACGAGATTAAGAATTGGCTTATAAAATCCAACAACTAATAAGAACATTGATGCCGAAAATCCTGGAACAGTTAAACCACTTGCAGAAATAATTCCTAAGCCAAGCAATATTAAATATAAATACCAAGGCGTTTCATTGAACAAATTTTCAACACTTTTATCTAAGCTAAAACATACAGAACAAATTCCAATTGCAGCAGCAATTAAAAAGCCAATTATTAGAACAATTATATTAATTATTGTTGGCTTTTGACCTTTAACATTATCAATAATCCCAGGAAAGGAACCGATAATGAATGCAGCAAACAAACAAACGATGGCGAACATGCAATATTTAAATGCTAGTTGAAATGGCACAATCAAGGCAAGAACAGCAACAATTACACCTATACCAATCGGCAATAAAATTAATAAATTTTTAATAAATCTTTTAGATAATAATCCGCTAATAGCGTTAACAATCTTTTTAAATACGCCAAAGACAAGGGCTATTGTAGCACCAGAAATACCTGGAATAATAGCGGCAGTGCCTATAGCCATGCCTACCAAACCATCTTTTAAAATACTAAGAATTTTTTTCATAGTGTCATTTTAACATATGTATTAAATATTATTAAAGTAATAATAATGTGATATAATCACAAACAGTATTATGAAATTAATTGTTGGCTTAGGAAATCCTGGTAAAGAATATGAACTCACACGTCATAATTGTGGCTTTAGGGTTGTAGATTCATTTGCTGATATGGTGGATGTTGATTTTTCACGTGAAGGCTTTAAAGGTGTTTACGCAAAATTCAAATTAGACGGTGAAGAAATTATATTGTTTAAGCCAATGACTTATGTAAATCTATCGGGAACTGCTGTTCAAGAAATCGTTCATTTCTTTAAAATTAAAACTGAAGATATACTTGTCATCTTTGATGACATGGCTATAAAACCAGGGGATATCAGATTAAGAATGAATGGTTCTTCAGGTGGACAAAAAGGTATGCAAAATATAATTGATGTTTTATCAACTAATGACATTAAGCGTATTCGAGTCGGAATTGGTGAACCTCAATATAACGCTGTCGATTTTGTTTTAGGAAAACCTAGTGGTGATGAAAAGAAATTAATTGATAATGCAATCGAAAGAGCAACATTGGCAATAAGAGAATATTTATTGCATGATTTTCAAATTGCAATGAACAAATATAATGGTGGTGGTTCTAGTTGAATGACAATTTATTAAAACTAATATCAAACTCCGATCCTGTTACCTCCCTTCTTTCAAAAAAAGGGAATTTTGTGGTTGATGAAACAATTGGAATTTCTTTGCTTTTTGCAGGGATTTTCAATAAAAAAGCGGGAAAATATACCATTATTGCATCAAATTTATTTAATGCACAAAAGATTGTAAACATGCTTTCAACTTTAATTGGAAGCGATAATGTTTTACTTTTTCCATATGATGATATTTTAAGATGTGAGTTACTTTCTTCTTCAAAAGAATTTCTTGCGCAAAGACTTTTTGTTTTAAACGAAATTACTAAAAAGAAAAAATTTATTTTAGTTACTCATGCATCTGCTTTGATATCTCCCTTGCCACTTAAAACTGAATTCTTATCATCTGTTTTCACAATCAACAAAGGAGATAAAATTGATATCAATTTGTTGAAAGAATCTTTAACAAAATCTGGCTATGTAAGAGTTAACAAAATTGATCAAGGTTTAGAGTATGCAATTCGTGGTGATATTTTAGATATTTTTACAATAAATTACGACAAACCAATTCGTATCGAATTATTTGATGATGAAGTTGAAAACATTCATTATTTTGATATTGCAACTCAAACTAGTACTGAATCTATTGATTCAGTAAATATATTACCTGGTAACGATTTATTATACGATGATGTTGAACTAAATGAATTTAAAAATAATGCATATAAACAGCTTGAAAAAGATGTTGACTTACTTGGTGATTTATTAGGTTCAGATTTAACCTCAATTGTTAGCGGAGATATAGACAAAATTTCTAATCGAATTTATTCTCCAAGAACGTATAAATATTATCGATATATAAAAC
>CAVIPD010000057.1:9090-24345 GCA_963644775.1 bacterium
CATCATACATGCTCAATTTTGGATTATTTTAATTCAGATATAACTTTTATTGCGAACGAGAAACAATTTCACACAACAGCTGAATTTTTATCCAAGGAAGCAAAAGAATATTTTAATAATTTATTTGAAAAGGGAAAATTGCTTTCTCATCTAGAATTGTATAATGACGTTGAAAAGATACTAAAAAATGTAAGAAATTTAGTTGTCGGTAATAATTTTAAACAAAGTTCTTCCGATATTGTTTTTAACACCCATCCACTAATCGTAAGTAAAACAAATATCTCAGAATTGAAGCTCATTTTGGAATCTTATTTAGCAAATAACGATAAAGTTATTATCTCAGTTTCCAATAAACAACAATATGATTTAGTCACTTCAAACTTAAGTGAATTAAAATACAAATTTGAAAATCTAGATGAATTAGAATTGCCTAAAGGAAAAATAGGAATCACTCTTTATTCACTAGAAGAAGGATTCGAACTCCCTGATTTTAAAATTTGTTATATATCCTCAAAAGAACTATTTGGATATCATAGTAAATCTTCTCGTTATGTAAATCGCTTCAAAGAAGCGACAATTATTAAAAATTATGATGATTTAAAACCAGGTGATTATGTAGTTCACGAATATTACGGCATTGGAAAATTTGTTGATGTTAAAACAATCGAGATTGATGGAGTTCACCGTGATTATCTATATATAGAATACGCAGGCGAAAACATTCTTTATGTTCCACTTAATCAATTTAGATTAGTTAGAAAATATGCTGGTAGAGAAGGAGCATCTCCAAAATTATCAAACTTAAATACCGGAGGTTGGGAAAAAACTAAATCTCAAATCAAAGAAAGAGTAAATCTATTAGCAGATCGTTTATTTCAACTTTATAGTGAGAGAGCCCATGTGAAAGGCTTTGCTTTTCAAGAAGATGACGAATTACAAAATTCATTTGAAAACGAATTCGAATATCAATTAACTCCTGATCAAACTAAATCGCTTGAAGAAATTAAAAAAGATATGGAATCTGATCAAGTGATGGATAGACTTTTATGCGGCGATGTCGGATTTGGCAAAACTGAGGTTGCCTTTAGAGCAATATTTAAGGCTATCGCAAGTGGTAAACAAGCAGCACTACTTTGTCCAACTACATTGCTTGCTAGACAACATTATGAAAATGCCATAGAAAGATTCAAAAATTATGGTGTTAATATTGCTGTTATTTCTCGCTTAGTTCCTGAGAAACAACAAAAAACTTATATCAAAGATATAAAAGACGGAAAAATTCATTTTGTTATCGGCACACATCGTTTATTAAATAAAGAATTCCAATTTAAAGATTTAGGATTACTTGTTATTGATGAAGAACAACGTTTTGGAGTAGAACAAAAGGAATTAATAAAAGAATTAAAAAGTAACATTGATGTTTTATCCTTATCTGCAACTCCAATCCCAAGAACTTTACAGTTATCTTTAATTGGTGTTAGACCAGTTTCACAAATAAATACACCTCCAAATGAAAGATCAACTATTCAAACTTATGTTGCTCCATATAACGAAGAAATTATTAAAGAACTAATCGAAAGAGAACTTTCACGTAATGGACAGGTTTTTTATGTTTTTAATAACGTTGCCTCTATCACAAATAGAGCTGCTCGTATAAAACGCATGGTTCCATATTCAAATGTTGGCGTGGTTCATGGCCAAATGGCTAAAGATGATATTGAAGATGTAATGATGAAATTCTATTCAGGTGAAATTAATGTTTTAGTTGCAACATCTATCATTGAAAACGGAATTGATGTTCCGAATGCTAATTTAATGATTGTTGAAGACGCCGATCATTTTGGTCTATCTCAACTTTATCAAATTAAAGGTAGAGTCGGCCGTGGTGATAGAATTGCTTATACATATTTGTTCTATAAAGAACAAAAAGTACTATCTTCTATTGCGTATAAACGTCTTAAAGCAATTCAAGATTTTGCTGAACTTGGTAGTGGCTATAAAATTTCCCAACGCGATTTAATGATTCGTGGAGCTGGAGATATTCTTGGCCCTGAACAAGCAGGTTTTATTGATTCTATTGGTTTGGATTTATACCTAAAAATGCTTAATGAAGTTATAGAGGAGAGAAAAACTGGACAACCAACAATACCTCCTAAACCAGTTAAACTTTTTCAAATTGATGCATATATTCCTAGCGATTACGCATCAAAAGAAGATAAAATTCAGCTTTATCAAATGATTGAAAATGCAAAAAACCTTGCAGAACTCAAAGATATTAAACGACAAATGCGTGATATATTTGGTAGATTACCTAACGAAGTGAGCCTACTTTTAAAGAAAAGAGAAATTGATCTTAGATTAGAAAATAAATGTTTTGATAGTGTTAATGAGTATGAAGAATACATTCTTCTTACACTTTCAAAAAGTTTTTCAAGCCTTAATGGTGTTGGTTCATTGTTATTTGAATCACTAACACCTGTATTAGAAATGATACAAGTTTCATATATTCAAAAAGTATTGAAAATCAAAATTTTTAAGAAAGATAATTGGCTTTTAATTTTAGATACAATCACACACATAATATGCAATTTATATAGTGATTTTTCTAAAAGAAATGATAAGATATAAATATGAGATTAGATAAATTTTTAAAAGTTAGTCGAATCATTAAAAGAAGAACTGTAGCTAAAGAATATGTTGATAAAGGTTTTGTCCTACTTAATGATAAGGTTGCAAAAGCATCTTCAATTGTAAATGTTAACGATGCCTTAACTATTTGTTTAAAAGGAGAGACTCATCGCTATCGTATTTTGAATATTTTCGAATATGCTACTGAAGAGAAAGCCAGAACAATGTTTGAGGAAATTAAATGATTAAAATTTCATTCAATAAATCAAAAATATATTTGTTAGCGTGTTCATACGGGCCTGATTCTATGGCACTTTTCGATATTTTATGTAAAAACAGAGTTAATTTCGTAGTTTGTCATGTTAACTACCATAAACGCGGTGAAGTTTCTAATTATGAAGAAAAGGCATTAAGAGAATATTGTTTAAATAGAAAAATTAATTTTGAATGTTTAGACACATCATTATTAACAAAGCCAATTAAAAAAGTTAATTTTCAAGCATATGCAAGAGAAATCCGTTACCTGTTTTTTAAAGAAATGTATGAAAAATATAACGCAGATGGTTTATTTGTTGCTCATCAATTAGATGATTTGTTAGAAACTTATCTAATCCAAAAAGAAAGAAAAGCATTTGTTTCATACTATGGCTTAGCAGAAGAATCATATCGATATGGTATGAGGACACTTCGCCCATTATTAAAATACTCAAAAGCAGATTTAGAAAAATACGATAAAGAAAATGGTATTCCTTTTTCAATTGATTCATCCAATTTAACCGATGTTTATAAACGCAATAAAATTAGGCATTCAATTATTGATAAATTCTCTAAAAGCGAAAAGATCGAGCTATTAAAAGTAATTAAAAATGAAAATTCTAGACTTAAAAAATTGGATAAAACTGCTTCAAAGTTTGTTAATAATAAAACATCTTTATCAGTAAAATCACTTGCTAAATTAGATGATGAACAATTTTGCCTCGTTTTGTTTAAATTATTAAATCACTACAACGTTTATTCAATTTCAAAAGAGACTATTATTTCTCTTAAAAAAATTTTGTTTTCTCATAAGCCAAATATTAAAGTCAAACTGGAAGACAATATATATTATTGCCAAGAATATGGTGAAGTCTTAATTTATGAGATTAAACCAAATTATTCTTACAAAATTGAAAAACCTGGAGTATATGTTTTTGATGAATTCGAATTAGATTTTACTGATGCAATAGATAGAAACATTCATATATCCGATTACCCATTAACAATCAGAAACGCTAATAAAAATGATATATATATAATCAAAGATTATGTAAAGAAAGTTAATCGTCTATTTTTAGACTGGAAAATGCCTTGGCATTTACGCGAAGAATGGCCAGTTGTCGTTAATAAAAAAGGTGAGATTATTTATATTCCTCGATATCGAAAAAAATTCATCGATAATCATTCATCAAAATTCAAAATTTTAATCAAATAGTTATTAGATTAAGTAAAAATATGTTTTTTAGATGTTTTAATTAAAGAAGTTTGGTATTATTACATACAGCAAAATTATTTATAATTATTGTTTTCATAAATATATGTTAGAAAGAAGGTAGCCCTATGGTAGAGAAACCGAAAAGAAGTTTGTTAGGAATTATACTTCCTTATATCTTAATCTTAGTCGCAATAGGTGGTTTTATTGCACTTATTGTTTCGATGAATACAAGAAACGTTACAACATGGAATGTTTCTACTATTGATACTCAATTAGTTGAAAATCATATCAAAACTGCAGATATCTATGATAAGGATACAGTTGTAACCGTCGAAGGTATTTACGTTAACAAAGAAAATGCTGAAAAGCGTTATTCATTTACTTGTGAATCGGCATGGTTTAATTATTCGTTTGATGATGACGCAAATCCATCAACCGCAGAACATGCTTCATATCGTTCATGTTTTAAAGTAGCAATTGAAAAATATAAAACAGATTTTCCTGCCAAAGCAGCTGATGCATATATGAATGATCATTATGCATTTGAGGTTAGTTGGTTTGATCAATGGGGACCAACAATAATTATTGCTGCAGTTACCTTATTAATCGCCATCTTCTTATTTTCTAGATTGTCATCTTCTGTTAATAGCACAAACAATCGTGCAATGGACTTTAATAAATCTCGAGCAAGACGCGTTGATACTAGTAAAGTTAAATTCTCCGATGTCGCTGGTTGTGATGAAGAAAAAGCAGAAATGGTAGAAGTTGTTCAATACTTAAAAGAACCACAAAAATTCTCAAAGTATGGTGCAAAGTTACCTAAAGGTATTCTTCTAGTTGGTAACCCAGGTACTGGTAAAACATTGCTTGCAAAAGCTGTTGCTGGTGAAGCCGGTGTTCCATTTTATTCAATCTCAGGCTCTGACTTTGTCGAAATGTTTGTTGGCGTTGGTGCAGGACGTGTTAGAGATATGTTTAGAAAAGCTAAACAAACTGCTCCATGTTTAATTTTTATCGATGAAATCGATGCTGTTGGTCGTCAACGTGGTGCTGGTTTAGGTGGTGGTAACGATGAACGTGAACAAACACTTAACCAACTTCTCGTCGAAATGGATGGTTTTGAAGATAATTCTGGAATTATTGTTATTGCAGCAACTAACCGTGATGATGTTCTTGATCCAGCATTACTTCGTGCTGGTAGATTTGATAGAACAATTACTGTCAATCTTCCTGATAAAAAAGGTCGTGAAGCCATTTTCCATGTTCACGCTCGTGGTAAATTAATTGATCCAAAAGTTGACTTTGCTGCATTAGCAAAACGCACAGTTGGATTCTCAGGTGCAGATATTGAAAATATCTTAAACGAAGCAGCTATTCTTGCTGTTAGACAAAATGAACCAATGATTACATTAAAAGATATCGATGAAGCTATCGATAGAAGAATTGCTGGACCTGCTAAATCATCAAAAGGAATGAATGAAGACGAAAGAAAACGTGTCGCTTATCATGAAGCTGGTCACGCTATCATTGGACTTAAACTCGAACATAGTGATAAAGTTCAAAAAATCACCATTATTCCACGTGGTAGAACAGGCGGCCATGTCTTAATGACTCCTGAGGATGATAGATTCCTTCTCAGCAAAGCTGAACTTGAAGCAAAAATAATTGGATATCTTGGTGGGCGTTCATCAGAAGAGATCTTCTTTAATGATGTTACTACTGGTGCTCAAAATGACATTGAAGTCGCAACACGTATTGCACGTTCAATGGTTACTGAATACGGCATGAGTTCACTTGGTCCTATTCAATATGAAAGAGATTCCGGTTCTGTCTTCTTAGGAAGAGACTATGCTTCAACTCAAAAGAATTTTTCAACTCAAATAGCGTTCGAAATTGATACAGAAGTTAGAAAGATCATTGATGAATCACATGCGAAAGCAATTAAAATTATCAAAGATAATAAATCTGAAGTTGAGTTGATTGCAAAAACCTTACTTGAAAACGAAACAATAACTGCTGAAGAAATTAATGTTCTTCTTAAAGACGGTAAGCTTCCATCAAATGATGTAAAACCAGTTGAAGATAAAAAGGAAGAAGAAGCTAAACAAGAAGAAAAGAAAGCAGAATAGCATTTACCTCGCGTAACACTTGCGCGAGGTTTTCTTTATTGTTATACTTTTAAAAAAGAGAATATTATGAAATTTTTAAGAGTATTATTCAATGTTTTTTGGATTATTTTTGGTGGATTAGGTAATGCAATTTCATCAATCTTTAGTGGCGTTGCTTCATGCATCATGATTATTCCAATTTTCTTTGGTATACCAAAGGTATATTTCAAACTTGTTCCACTTGTTTTTGCTCCAGCTGGTAAATGTGTCGAACTACATTTTAGTAAAGCCCCAGTTCGTAATGTTTTCTATTGGATCTTTTTAGGATTCTTTAATGCGTTGTGGGGATATTTATATGGCGCATTACTTTGTGTCACGATTATTGGCATTCCATTAGGATTACAACAATTTAAGTTTGCTAAATATTATTTAGCTCCTTTCGGTGCTCAAGTTACTTCTAAATAATGTGGAAAATTGCTAATAAAGTAATTAAATCACATGTTGTATTAGGCCCAATGGCAGGGGTTAGTTTTCTATCGTATCGAAATTTTATGAAACCTTTTGGTGTTGGCTTATCAGTGACAGAAATGGTAAGCGATTGCGGTTTAATTTATGGCAATAAAACAACACTTGATTATATCAAAACAAGCGAAATTGATCATCCTTGTTCGATTCAACTTTTTGGTAGTTCTAGCGAAACGCTTTGCAAAGCAATAGATATTGTTTTAAAACATAACCAAAATTTTGAATTTTTTGATATTAATCTTGGCTGTCCTGTTCCAAAAGTTACAAAAACTGGAGCGGGATCCGCTTTATTAAAAGATTCTAAAAAATTAGAAGAAATAATGACCCAGGTTGTGAAACATTCTCCTAAACCAGTAGCCGCTAAAATTCGTTTAGGTTGGAACGAATCATCAATAAATGTTTTAGAGAATGTTAAAGCGTTAGAAAATGCAGGTGTTGCCGCAATTGCAATTCACGCTAGAACAGCCATTCAGGGATATTCTGGAAAAGCCAGATACGATATTATTAAAGATTTAGGTTCAAAAATGAAAGTGCCACTTATTATAAGTGGAGATATATTTTCTTTAGAAGATGCAATCAACGCAATCGAAATAACAAAAGCAACTGCTGTAATGGTGGCTCGCGGAGGGGTAGGAAATCCTTATTTGGTAACTCAAATAAATCATTATTATGAAACAAAAGAAAAATTACCTCAATTATCACTTAAAGAAAACATTAATAATCTAAAAAGATTAGCAGATATGGTTGTTAAAGAAAAAGGTGAATATAGTGCGATGATGATTCTTCGCGGAATTGCTCCTAAATTTTTGAATGAATATCCAAACATGAAAACATATAAAAATATGATGTCTCAATCACTTGTGACAATGGAATCTTTATATAAGATTCTCGATTTAATTGAATTAGAAAAGTAGTTTTAAAATTTTAATATATAAAAACATGATAATGATTACGTTGCTAGCAACGATTTAGTTATGATAATATTTAAAGCGAGGTTTTTTATATGGAAGAAAAATTAACAGACCAAGAACAAGCTAGACGTGATAAGCTTGCGAAATATCAAGAATTAGGCATTGAGCCTTATGGACAAAAGTTCATTAGAAGTGATTCAGTTAAATCTGTTCGTGAAAAATGTAACGGTAAAACCAATGAAGAATTAGACGCTAATAAGGTTTACGTTACAGTTGCCGGACGTATTATGTCACTTAGACGTATGGGCAAAGCATCATTTATGAACATCAAAGATGTTACTGGTAATATTCAGGTCTATGTAGGCATTGATGTTGTCGGTGAAAAAGCATATAGCGTTTTCAAACTTGCAGATATAGGTGATATTGTCGGTGTCTATGGTAGAGTCATGCTCACTAGAACCGGCGAAATGACAATCCGTGCTGAAAAATTTACTCACTTAACAAAATCTCTTAGACCATTACCTGAAAAATTCCATGGTTTAACAGACGTTGAAGAAAGATATCGTCATCGTTATGTTGATTTAATCATGAACGATGATGCAATGAAGATTGCTATCGCTAGACCAAAAATAATTCGCGCTATTCAAAACTATTGTGATAACCTCGGTTTTGTTGAAGTCGAAACAAGCATTCTTTCACCAATCTTAGGCGGAGCATCTGCTCGTCCATTTATCACACATCATAATTCACTTGATAAAGATTTCTATTTGAGAATTGCTACTGAAATTAACCTTAAAAAGTGCATTGTTGGTGGCATGGAAAAAGTATATGAAATCGGTCGTTTATTCCGTAATGAAGGCATGGATACAAAACATAATCCAGAGTTCACAACAATCGAACTATATCAAGCATATGGCGATCTTCAAGATATGAGAGAATTTGCTGAAAATCTCTTTAGAGAAGTTGCTTTAAAAGTCGTTGGTTCAACAACAATTCCTTATGGTGAAGGCACTCTTGATTTAGGTAAACCATTTGGTTGGAAAACGATGAAAGAATGTGTTTTAGAAGCAACCGGCGTTGATTTTAATAAAGTTACAACAGTTGAAGAAGCTGTTGCTCTTGCCAAAGAACACGGAATTAAGCTTGAAAAACATTGGAATAGTATTGGCTATATTCTCAACGCTTTCTTTGAAGAAAAATGTGATGATTTACTTCAAACCCCAACATTCGTTCATGAATATCCAATTGAAGTCTCACCCCTTACAAAGAAATGCAAAGATAATCCAATGTTTACAGATAGATTTGAATTGTTTATCGGTGGTATGGAATACGGCAATGCTTATAGCGAACTAAATGATCCACTCGATCAAAAAGATAGATTAGTTAAACAACTCGAAGCTAAAAACAGAGGTGATGAAGAAGCTTCTGAAATGGATGAAGATTTCCTCGAAGCTCTCGAATATGGCATGCCACCTTGTGGTGGAATTGGCATTGGAATTGATAGATTCGTTATGCTTATGACGAATCAACAAAGCATTCGCGAAGTCATTCTATTCCCTTGCATGAGAGACGCAAACAAGTAACTAAAAATAAAACTGCGATTCAGAACGAATCGCTTTTTTTATTAAATCAATAATGTTTGCCAGAGATTAACAATGTGAAACCAACTATATAACCTATTGGTAATAAATATTGAAATATTAATAATAAGGTATGATAAATATTTAAATCCCCATCCATTAAATACAATATTGTATGAGCGACAACAAGTATAACCATAACTATAAAATAAATAATGTTTTTAATTGATACTTTGCCTTTTATTGCGCTGATAAAGCATTCTACCGCAAATAAAACAATCGATAACATTCCGGCAATTATTTTAAATAGATTATAGTAAGATTCTACGTCACCACTAAAACCTAATCGAATAATAGAATTTATTGATGAAACAATAGGCTCAATTGATAAGCCAACAAAGGATAATCCAACAATAAATAAAACAAATCTACCGACATTTTGTTTCTTTGAAAACTCAACAATTTCTTGTTTGATAATTCGATATTTAGGCTTTCTATTATTTTTTGATTTTGACATTAGCAATATCATAGCAAGAGCACAAAAATATATCTATCCCATTAATATTTATTTTCCTTATAGGAATTCAAAATAGTTGTCTCACGATCTAAGAAATATAAACTTTAAGTAATCTACTAGATAGTGGTGACAATGTATCCCATCTAGTACAACGTATGCGAATAAACTTGAATTATATTTGAATTACAATATAATTATCTACGCGAGAAATCGCGTTTCTCTCTGCTGCTAGAAAATAGCAGCCAGAAGACCAAAGGGAGGTGCCTATATGAAAAAGTACGAAATCATGTATATCTTGAAAGCTGACTTAGATGAAGCAGCTCGCAAGCAAGAGATCGAAAAGCTTCATGCCATTCTAGTAGACAAAGGTTCAAAAATTACTAATGTCAATGAATGGGGCTTACGCACATTTGCATATCCAATTAACGATATGCTTAAGGGCTATTATGTTGTTATTAAAGTAACAGCAGAAGTTGCAGCCTTAAGAGAGTTTGTTCGTTTAGCCAAGATCGACCAAAACGTTGTACGTCACTTAATTACAGTTGATCAAGACTAATAAGGAGGAATTCATTTATGATGAATCGAATCGTTCTCGTGGGTAGACTTACTCGCGATCCAGAACTTAGAAGAACAACAACTGATATTCCAGTTGCTTCATTCACTCTCGCAATTGATGATCGTGTCAAAGACGCGAACGGACAAAAGACAACAACTTTTATTGGAGTCACTGTCTGGAATCAATCAGCTGATAATGTTGCGAAGTTTTGCCGTAAAGGCTCACTTGTAGGTGTTGATGGAAGAATCCACCAAAGAACCTATGAAAGAAGAGACGGAACAAAGGCCTCAGTCATTGAAGTAATTGCTGATTCAGTTCAATTCCTTGAACCAAAATCAAAAGAAATTCCTAATGAGGAAATTCCATTAGATGTAGAACCAGCAAATGATGACAGCAAGAATTTAGATTCTATTGATGTCACCGATGACGACCTTCCGTTCTAGAAAGGATACTAAATATGGGATACAAAAAAATTAGACCACATAAGAAGGTGTGCTATTTTACCAAAAATAAAATCAAATATATTGATTATAAGGATGTTGAATTACTCAAACAATTCATTACTCCAAATGGTAAAATCGCTTCACGTCATAGCACAGGTACATGTGCTAAATATCAAAGAGAGTTAGCAAAAGCTATTAAAAACGCTCGCTTTATGGGTTTATTACCATATATCCAAGACTAATTGTCTTGTTTATATGTAAAATTAGATCGCCAAAATGGCGGTCTTTTTTAATTCTTCATCAACATTGTTGTATTGGATAGATGTATAAATTTAGTTATAAATTAGCTGTTGTTAATAAAAGTATAAATAATGACGTATTTATTATTTAAAATGAATTTAAGCACGCGCTCAATCGCGCGATGTTTATTATTAATAGATTTTCAGGTGTTAAATAAAATCAATATAGATTTATAGAACTATCTTTATTCTTCTTGATGCATTTTATGATATTCACGTTTTTGTTCGTACATTGTTGTATCTGCTTCACGTAAAACGCGAGATATATTTTTATCAAAGTCTGAAACAATTTTTGCATGTCCAACAGATAATGTGACCTTATTATTAGTTTCATCATTGAGTCTTGCTTGTAAAAGAGAATCTTCTGGTGAATCAAGATCAATAATAGCAACAAATTCATCTCCACCAGTTCTAAAAACTTTTCCATGCGGACTAAAGACTGTTTCAATACATTTAGCAGATGTTTTTATAAGTTCATCACCTGCCATATGCCCTTTCGTGTCATTCGTTTGTTTTAAACCATTAATATCAAATGTGTAAACAAGCACAGGTTTTTTAGATTTCTTAATATTAGTTATTTCCTCTTCAAAACTTCTGCGATTTAGTAAGCCAGTCATAACGTCATAACTTGATAAGTATTCATTTTTAACTTCAGCATTATATTTTTTATATTTTACAAATGTAAGATATGAGCCAATTACTAAACCAATAATTGAGAACGCTAATGTTTCAATAATATTCATCTGATAAACGTATATGTTTTCTGGTTTAAATATAAATGTTGCAAGAACAATATATGCTGTTTCAGCTACAAATGTTCCTACTAAAAAATATATAACAGGAGTAGAGAAAAGTATTGTTGCAAATACGAAAAATGGAAGAAGAAGTGTTGCTCTATCATTTTGTTGAACAAAGCTAATGCATATTCCGCCACAAAGCAAAATAAATGAAAAAATAATAGCAAGAATATCTGCAGTTACAGGATACTTTTTTGAAAAGAAGAAATTGATTAGCCAAATCAAAATAAAGCATGCGATAAATACTAAATATGAATGCATTAAAATCTTATTCTTTAATAATGCAATAGCAAATATTGTAACAATTATAAAAGTGATTATGCCAATGATGCAAAATACGTTTAATGATTTTCTGTTTTCTTCTCTAGCTTTATTTTTGACTTTATCATAATTTTCTTTAGATAACTCGCCAAAAAAGAGCAAATTTCTAATTTTTTTCATCATTTATTCGATATTAAAATTTATGTTTTCTACTTATAAAATATATAACTCTCACAGTTGAAAATCAAAATATAACTAAAAAAATAAGCAAATATTGATTTTTTTCGTATGTGTATAAAGTTATGTGATTACATTTTGCTCGATAAAATCTAATTTTTTATTTTATTTCCAACAACTTTGTGTTTCCGCTTGTTAATATTTTATCAGTTAGGTTTTACTGATTATGGGTTTACTTCAAGAGTTTAAAAGTAAAGATCATACACATTTCAATGATTTTTATGAGGAAACCAAAAAAGCCGTGTTCTATTCAATATATGTAATTGTGAGGTCTCCAGAAATTAGTGAGGACATCATGCAAGAAACCTATATTGCATTGCTTGAGCATACTCCTTCAGTTAGAGAGGATTCTGAAATTCTTCCTTGGTTAATTAAAACCGCTAAGAATAAAGCAATTAACTACTATCAAAGAAATAAGCTCAATCAACAATATATGGCTCTTCTACAAAATTACTCATATTCGAATGACAGGTATATTGATACTGGTTTACTCAAAAAAATCAAAGGTGCATTGTCTGATGAAGAATTTGATATCTTCGTAATGCACGTTCTCGGTGAATACACATTCAAAGAGATATCGACTATTAAGAATATACCAATAGGTACAGCGACATGGTCATATCAAGAATCGAGAAAAAAACTACAATCTCTACTAGGAGGAAATGATAGTGAAAAACGAAAAAGACATGAAGACGATGATTATGGACTCAATTGATGACAACATAATCCCAGGAAATCCTACAAAAGTTAAAATGGCAATCAATAAAAAACCTACTAAAAAACCATTTTACGAAAGACCGTGGGTTTATCTTGCTACAGCCGCATGTGCAGCCACAGCAGTGGTTTGTGCAATTCTCCCTAATGTATTAGGTAGTAAATCAAAAGACGAACTTGCGAAGAACGATTATACTCTTCTTGAAGGCAAACAAAATCAAATCGGTTTTGGTATCTCAAGTGCGATTAACGCAGTTAATGGCTTAGGTTCTAGTGGTGAAACTGTCAAATCAAGAAATGGTTTTAGAGATGATTTTGGTGATGACTATGGTGAAGATCATGACGGTGATGATTGGGGCGAACACGATGACGATCATGGCGAACATTTTGGACATGGTTGGGACTTTGAAGAAGGCTACTCAAAAGAAAAATCTGAAGATGATGCTAAAGTACTTATTAATGTATTAAACCCATATTTATCATCAATTGCCGCAAAAACTTACGGCGAAGAAACAGAATATTCTCTTATCACATTAAATGATGATTCAGAATATCAATATAAAATTGGAAACTTTTATTTCTCCTTTGTTGAAGAAGATTTAGAAGAACTTGAACTTGAAGATGATGAATTTGATAACGATTTAGAAGATCATGATCATGACGGTGAAGAATTAGATGATATCAAAGATGAAGGTCCTGAATCAGTGGAAGAACCTGATTTAGAAATTGATGAACATGATGACGATGATATAGATGATGTTCATTTAGAAGCAGAGCATACATACTTCACAATTAAAGGTGTCTTGCTTCAAGACGAAAATTCGCTTCCAGTTGAAGGTGAATACTATAAGGTTTCTAGTGGTGAAAACTATCTTGAATGTTTAGATTTATATGTTAGATATAGCGAGGATGAACTTCTTGTTGTCTCACAATATTCCTTTAATGAAAAATTCTATAGAGAACATTATTCAAATACATATTTTAAAGATAAAGAAAGTGAGACTTCACAACCAGAAGTAGTCGAAGAGCAAATCTCATTTGATGCTTTATCATTTGCAACATATAACCGTGTTGAATCAAAACATCATGAAGGTAAATATCACTATAGACCAGGTTCATACATTGAATTTGATTCAATTTCACATAACGATAAAAATAAATTCTTTGCTTCAGTTGACACAAACGTTACACTTGATGAAATTGAATATGAATTAATGGCAGACCTTGAATTCTCAAAAGGCGAAGACAGTGAAAACAAAGAAGTTGTTAGTAGATATAACTTACAACTCAATTCACATTCATCCTTTGGTGGCCATGATCACTTCCATGATGGTTGGGGATTTGGCTTCCGTGATGGACTTGGTCGTAGAAACCATGGTAAATTCTCATTCAAATTTATTGATGGCGAATACGCTCTTGCTAGCGAAACACTTGAATCTCAAGGTAGCGAAGAAATCATTGAAGGAGCAACTGAATCATTAGGTTTCGATGATTGGTTTGATATCGATTAAAAGCAATCTATAAAACAAAGATGCGCTAAATGCGCATCTTTTTTATGCTTCGTCCCAATCTCTTTGATAGGGATCATAAGGCTTATGATTCTTTTTATATTCGTAATCTAGTTCATCAATCATATCTTGATCATTTCTAGAAAGAATAGGCTTTTTATTTTCGATTTTTTTATTGTTTTTTTCGGGCATGTTATTTTCTTTTTATTATTTTTGTAGTGGATTTTACTATTGAATTAGCTGGATATACTCCACGAAGCATTGTTAATGGATAAACAGAAGTGTTCTTTCCAACAATGGTACCTGGATTTAAAACAGAACCGCAACCTATATCAGCGTGTTCTCCTAAGAACGCACCGATTTTTCTTAAACCGGTAATGTATTCTTTATCACCGTGAACAACAACATTGCTACCACCTGATTTTAGATTAGATAGTATTGAACCAGCGCCCATATGTGCGTAGTCTCCAAGAATCGAATCTCCTACATAGTTATAATGTGGAACTTGAACATGATTCATAAGAATACAATTTTTTAATTCGCTTGAATTGCCAATAACACAGCTTTCACCGATAATAACATTTCCGCGAATAAATGCCCCTGGGCGTAATTCGGTATTTGCTCCGATTATTGCAGGTGCTTCAATAGTAGCGGTTTTAGCAATCTTAACATTTTCACCAATCAATATGCCTGGTTCTAA
>CAVIPD010000057.1:24355-30628 GCA_963644775.1 bacterium
TATGTTTTCCTCTTTCAACAATTTTTAATTATATAACATTGTATAATATTCGAATAAAAAAATTATTTACATAGTAAATGACAAGAATATAATATATTTGCTCGTGGAGGCATTAATATATGAAAGTTAAAGTATTAAAACAAAATGAAATTGATTCATTGATGGCGGAAGATTTTATTAAAGTCATCAATTCTAAAACTCATCCAGTTATTGGTTTAGCAACAGGTACATCACCACTAGGTGTGTATAAAAATCTTATTGCAGCGTACAAAAGCGGTAGAGTTTCATTTAAAAATGTTACAACATTCAACCTTGATGAATATGTTGGTTTAGATGGTTCACATAACCAATCATATCGTTATTTTATGAATGAAAATTTATTTAACCACATTGATATTGATAAAAAGAATACCAATGTTCTTCTTGGAGTTGGTGATTATAAATCATTTATGAACAAATATGATCAAATGATTATGGATGCAGGTGGAATTGACATTCAAATTCTTGGTATTGGTAGTGATGGTCACATTGCATTTAATGAACCAGGTACATCTTTTGATTCATTAACTCACGAAACTGAATTAACGATGCAAACAATCAAAGATAATTCACGTTTGTTTAATGATATTAGCGAAGTTCCTACTCGCGCGATTACAATGGGATTAAAGAGCATTATGAACGCTCGTAAAATCATCCTTATTGCGACAGGCAAAAATAAAGCTAAAGCAGTCTATGGTTTGATTAAAGGACCTATTGATGAAACAATGCCTTGCTCAATTCTTCAAAAACACCCTGATTGCACAGTTTATGTTGATGAAGATGCATATTCATTAGTGAAATAGTTATTTATTTATAAATAAAAGCCTAGTATTTCTAGGCTTTTCAAATGCAAATTAATCTAATTAGAAGAATGCGTATGTTGAATAAACCAATAAGAATTTAATAGTCAAATCTAGTGGTTTATTTATATCGAAGCATTGAGCAGTAAATGAGATAATAGGATTCTTATCTTCCTCAACAACGACTTTATTTAATGAAATTTCTAATCCAAGTTCTCCTTTCGTGATAGATACTGAGCCAGAAGTAACATTACTTAATGAAACAAGTCCCTCAGTCGACCAATCTGCGACAACTGATTTTGCTCCAATTAATTCTGCTGATCCGATAGTTGAGTAGATATTACCTACTTTACTATATGATGATGACATATAGCGCATTCCCGCTTTATTGACTAAAGATGTGGTGAAGGAATGAAAACCACTTTTATTAATAAGGCTATCTTCAAAATAAATCATAAATTCTGCTGAAGAATATTCACCAAAATCGTATGTTGATTCACCTTTTGCAGTAACACTAAAGGAAGTATCACTTAAACGAGTAAGAGTAAATTCTTTTCCTTCTAAATATTTATTATCTTTGATCATCTTGCTTTCAAGCTTGTCTGCTAGTTTGATTCCATAATTATTAACATCTTCAGTAGAGATTTCATAAAAAACTGTTTGCTCACCAAATGATGCATATGAACCTGACCTATTCAATAATAAATCAACATCATAGTAAGCCGCACATCCGGCAAGCATAGTAGTAACTAAATCGCAAAATAACAAACTTTTAATAAATTTCATAATTTTTCCTCGCTAATTTAATATTACAATAGCAATTTTATAAATAAAAAAGAAAAAAATTTTTAAAAAGTCATGAAAAATCGATTAATTATTTAAAATAACTATATTTATAGTTGTAAAAACGCTTACATTTTGATTAAATATACTTAAGGTATTTAAAGAATGTTTTGTTTAGTTAATACAAACACAACTACTACAACATACTATAAATAACCTTTAATGTGGCGTTTATTACGCCACTTTTTTGTTTCTTTCGATAGCTAAAGTGAGCAACGCGCGATCTCACTTGAAAGATCTTAAGTTACAAAATTGTAATAGAAAGAAGGGGGTCAAAAATTAATGAATAAAAAATTATTCGTTCTATTACCAGCTGCGATGATGATTTTAACAGCTTGTGGTGGTGGAAACACATCTAGTAGTTCCTCAGCAAGTTCATCAAGTAGCTCATCAAGTGCTTCATCGAGCACATCAACAGTTCCTGTTGACACAGATTATGGTACAGCCGAAGCACCATTATCAGTTGCACAATTCTTAGCAAATGTTGACAGATTAGTTGAAAAAACCGATGAAACATTTTCTGCTAAGCCATTCTTCGTCACTGGCTATGCAAACAATAATGCAGTTATGGGGAAATCATATTTAGGTGCAATTTACTTAAAAGACGCTCTTACAGACGAAAATTCAGTAAAAGTCACAAAATCAGTTTTAGGTGAAAGTGGCGTTGCTGATGTTGGTACAGGTGACAAACTCGTTATCTCAGGTTATGCCGAATATTACAAATCAGGATACTCAATCTACGGCGATTCAGGAGACGAAGCACACCCAAATCCACAAATTTTAAGTTCAGTTCGTGGCACATCAGCAGTTTCAACATCAGCTGATGCGCACTGCTCAATCACATCAGTAGTTCCAACAAGCGCTGCAAACGGTTCAAGCATTGATCTTACTGTTTCAGTAGATACAGGATACAAAATTGATTCAGTTGTTTGCAATGGTGAAGCAGTTGCAGTAGGAACAGGTGGCGCATATAGCTGCTATGTCCTTGGTGAAACAACAATCACAGTCAAATCGATTCTCGATGTCGAGCCAATCGATGTTCCATACGGTTCATACACAGTTACATTAAATAACAACAACTCAGGTTTAAGTGCATCTTCTGGAGATAACACTGCATCAGTTGCAATTGCAGCCGACACAGAAACAGTTATTTACAAAAAATTATCAGTTGCATATACAGCATCTTATAATCAAGATAGTTACAGCGAAGTCACAATCAACAAAGGCGGTTCAATGGTTATTTCTACACCTTCAGGTGTAATCAAGAGCATTAAAGCTGACTGGTACAAATCACAATCATGCGATGTCAGAGCTGGAAGCGCTTCTGGTGATAAAATCACTGGTACTTCTTCAACAATGACAGGAAGCCAAGGAGTTGTTAAAGAATACGCAATTGACAATGCAGTTGCTCACTTATCAGTTGCTTCATCTTCATCATACACACAAAGTTTCTACAACATTGAAGTTGCTATTGAAGTTACAAAGCCAGTTTCAATACTTGCTGTTAAAACTGCACCTACAAAAGTAAACTATGTGGAAGGTGAAACATTCGATCCAACTGGTATGGTCATTGAGGCAACATACCAAGATTCTACAGTAGAAGATGTTACAAGCAAGGTCACATACCCAACTCGTCCATTAACAACAGCAGATGTAAATATCCCTGTTACTTATGGTGGCGTATCAGTTAATGTTGCTGTTACAGTTTCTCCAGCTGCAATAAATACATATAACTTAGTTACAGCGGAACAAACAAATTGGGCTGGTACATACTTAGTCGGATTTGTTGCTCAAGAAGGCAAAGTCTTAACATGGACAGGCGTTGATGCATCTAATAGCGTCAAAGAATTCACTGTTACATCAGGTGTTGTCTCAGCTAGTTCAGCAGCTGTTGTCGAATTAGTTGTTGAAGCAGTCACAGGTGGATACACCATTAAAGTTAAAGGTGGCGAAAATAATGGTAAATACATTTATGGAGCAAATAACTCAAATAAAGTACTCTTTACTGATACAGTTGCTACAGCTGGTGTTACAACCATTTCATATGCTACAAATCATGTACTCCTTACATCTAACACAGCAACATTTAGATATAACTCAACTTCATCACAATTCAGATACTACAAGGCATCAAGTAGCATTTCAAATTACCCACAACTTTATAAGCTTGCTGCTTAATCACTCAAATTAATAAAATTGCACATGTCTTCGGACGTGTGCTTTTTTATTTATTTATAATCAAACAATTTTAAATATTAATATCCATTATATTTATAAATAGTTTAGTGTATAATAACTATCAAGTTATGAAAAAGGCATTAAGAAGATTTAGATTTATCGCATTGGTGTTTGTTGTTATTGAATTACTTTTAGTAGTGGCATTCGGTATCTTTTACTATAACAATTTCTATGATATTCAAGACAAAATAACTACTCCAATTTTATATATTTCTATTTCAGTTATCATTTTTCTTAATGTTGTACTTGTTTGGTCAGCATCTATTGTCTTTGCTAAATTTAGAAAAAAATCAGACTTACGTGCTGCCGATTTAATTGGTGGAGATATCCAAGAAGCATATAACTTTGGAATGCTTGGTTTAGTTATTGTTGATGACAACAATATCGTTATTTGGACCAATGATTTATTTAAAGATCGTCAAATTGATATTGTGGACACTAATGTTTATGAATGGCAACCAAAACTAGAAGAATTCCAAACATTATCAAATGATTCGGTTATTAAACTAGAAATTAATTCAAGAAGTTATGATGTTAAGTTTTTAAGTGAAGCTGGGTTATATATCTTTAAAGATAATACTGAATATGAAGAATTGTTTGATCACTCAAAAAGACAAGCAGTTGTTGTTGGTATCATTATGATTGATAACTATTCTGATATTTCAGGTACTACTGATGATTCAAACGATATTATTTCAAAAATTAGAAACACTATTTTCCAATACACAAAGAACTTCAATGTTTTGATTCGTAGATATCGTAATGATGCTTATTTTGTTTTATGCAATTATGAATCTTTGTCATTAATGCAAAAAGATAAATTCTCTTTAATTGAACAAATTCATCACTTAGGAGAAAAACAAGATACACCTCCAACATTATCAATTGGTTTAGCACACAATTTCCCTGATGTTACTAAATTGAATGAAATGGCTGAGAATGCTATTGATATTGCCATGAGTAGAGGCGGTGACCAAGTCGTTGTTTCTAAATATGGTGAAGAGCTTCAATTCTATGGTGGTAAATTCGAAGCGCAAGAAAATAGAAGTAAAGTTAAAGACCGTGTTATGGCGGACTCTGTTTTGTCGCTTATTAGAAATTCATCAAATGTTATTATCATGGGCCACGTAAATCTTGACATGGACGCACTAGGTTCGTGTTTAGGCATGTGCGCTATATGCGAATATTGTAAGAAAGATTCTGTAATCGTCTATGATCCAAAACTTACCGAAAGTAAAACAAGAGGTGCTCTTACACAAGCATTTTCTCGAGATGAAGTTAATAGATTAACAGTTACTCCAAATGAAGCATTAGATAAACTTAAATCTAATACATTAGTTGTTGTTTGTGATGTTCATAAACCAAGTTTAACTATGGCTCCTAAACTTTTAGATAAGGCTACAAAAGTAATGGTTATTGATCACCATAGAAGAAGCGAAGAATTTATTGATTCACCAGTATTTAGTTATATTGAACCTAGTTCATCATCTGCTTCTGAAATGATTGCTGAATTAATTCATTATTCTAGTGCTAACCCAAGAATTATAATTCCAAGTGCATATGCAACAATTATGCTTTCAGGCATATTTATGGATAGTAACTTCTTTAAGGCAAAAGGATGCGGTACTCGTGCTTTTGAAGCATCAATGGTTCTTAAAGAATATGGTGCAGATAACGCTACTGCAGATGAATACTTAAAAGATGAATTTGAAGAGTATACATTAATCACTAAAATTATTTCCACACTTAAAACTCCATATTATGGAATTGTCTATTGCACGGCAGATGAAGATGATATTATCGAACCTGCAACATTGGCAAAAGTCGGCAACCAATGTATGCAAATGCGCGGTGTTAACGCTTGCTTTGTCATTGGTAAAATTAGTGAAAAAGAAGTTCGCATTTCTTGTCGAAGTGATGGCACTGTTAACGTTCAACTTATTGCTGAACAACTTAATGGTGGTGGCCATTTTACTATGGCGGCAGGAACATTAAAGAATGTAACAATTTCAAGAGTTGAAGAAAACCTTCTTGAAGTTCTTAATACATATCTAAATGACGCTAGAACAACTAAAGAGAAAAATTAGAGGTAGATTTATGAAGGTTATTTTATTAAAAGATGTTAAAGGCATTGGAAAACGTAACGAAATCGTTAATGTTAAGGATGGATATGCTACTAATTTTCTTTTTCCTAGAGGTTTAGCTGTCAAAGAATCGAAAGGATCTGTTGAAGTTCTTGATAAACAATTAGCGGATAAAGCTGCTCAAGATGCTAAAGATAAAGCTGCTGCAGTTGAACTAGCGAAAGTACTACAAGATTTAGTTCTTGAATTCTACGCTCAAGCTGGCACAG
>CAVIPD010000057.1:30638-35165 GCA_963644775.1 bacterium
GTAGAATGTTTGGCACAATTTCAACAAAGCAAATTGAAACATTATTAAAAGAAAAACATAATATTGTTATCGATAAACGCAAAATCGTTTCTAAAATTAATGTTGATAGATTCGGATACACAGATTTAGAAATCGAATTATATAAAGGTGTTATTGGCAAGATTCATGTACATGTAAGTGAGAGGAGATAATATGGCGAAAAAAGCAAAAAACGAAATTGAAAAGTCAGCGCGTAAATCTCTTCCTCATAGCACTGATGCCGAAAAAGCAGTTTTAGGTGCGATGTTACGTTCACCATCGAAATTGGTTGATGGTTTTGCTCAACTAACCGAAGATGACTTTTATCCTGAAAATGAAAATCATAGAGCAATCTTTTCAGCAATGTTTCGTCTAAATGAAAAAGGCGTACCAGTTGATACTCAAACTCTTATTGCTGAATTAATAAATTCAAGAGAACTTGAAATTAGTGGTGGTGCAGATTATTTACTTGAACTCACTGATAGTGTTGTTACATTTGCTAACTTTAATCACTATGTCCGTATTGTTCAAGAACAAGCTCTATTAAGAAAATACTTAACCAAAATGCAAGATATTATAAATGAGTATTATACAACTGACATTACTAATCCATCTTCATTTGTCGGTGAATCTAACAAGATATTAACCGAAATTGCTGATCGCCGTAAAACAGGTGATTTCCAAAGTGCGAAAGATGTTAGTGAATCTCTTGCTAAAGAATTATCAGATTTAAAAGAAGCCTCCACAGATGATACAGTCACAGGCACTCCAACAGGATTTCCTAAATTAAACAAATACACTCATGGTTTCCAAAAAGGCGAATTGATTGTTTTAGCTGCTCGTCCTGGCGTTGGTAAAACTGCTTTAGCTTTAAACCTTGCATACAATGCAGCTGTTAGAGATAAACCTGTTGCTTATTTCTCACTTGAAATGCCTGCTAATGTTCTTTTTAAGCGTTTAGCAGCGGCAGAAGCTAATGTTCCATTTAATTCGCTTATCACTGGATACGGATTATCAAGAAACAATGCTAGATTAAAACTTAATGAAGCATGTAGAAAACTTGCTGCAACAAAATTCTATGTTGATGATACATCCGGAATCCAAATTCTTGATTTAGTTGCTAAGATTAAAACACTTCATAATCGTGAGCCTGAACTCGGATTAGTTGTTGTTGACTATATGGGTTTAGTTTCAACAAACCTAAAATCAAAATCTGATTCAAGACAACTTGAAGTTCAATATATTTCTCAAACTTTAAAGAAGCTTGCATTAGAGTTACAAATTCCAATCATTGGTGTTGCTCAACTTAATCGTAAAGTTGAAGATAGACCTGGTGGAGAACCTCAATTGAGTGACTTACGTGAATCAGGATCAATTGAACAAGACGCTGATATTGTTTTGCTTTTGCATGAACCAAAGGTTTCTTTAGAAAGCGAAAGCCAAGCTAAAAAGAGTATATTTGATAAATCATCTCAAGAAGTTGATAAGAAACAAGACCAAATCGCTAAACGCGATGGTGGTCCTGATACATCAATCGTTAATGTTATTATTGCGAAGAACCGTTCTGGTAGCCAAGGAAAGGTGCCACTATTATTCCGTAAGCAATATTGTAAATTTGATTCACCTACACAAGAAAGTGAAAATCAATTAGTAGAACTTGAGAAAGAAAGAATTACTTATATTAATCACGACTAATGAAAATCCATGTTATCGAATCTGGATCAAAAGGAAATGCGACCCTCATCGAAAATGATGGTCGTATTCTTTTAATTGATATGGGAATAACCTTATCTTCTTTAACTAGTGCTTTAAACTCACTTAATAGAAATGTCTATGATATTGATTGCTTATTATTGACACATTCACATAGCGATCATACGAAAGGTATTAAATATTTACCACCTCTACCAATTTATTGCACAAAGAACACTTATAACGAAGGCGATATCAATGAAATTATTCCTTATGAATCTTTCATATTAGACGGTCTTAAAATTACACCTATCTTAGCATCACATGATGGTCTAGGTGACTGTGTTGGTTATATCCTTGATAATAAAATTGAAAAAATTATTTATCTAACCGATACAGGATTTATTCCTGAAAGCACTCTTAAACTAATGCATAACGCAGATTATTATGTTATCGAATCAAATCATAATTTAAAGATGCTATATGAGACAAATAGACCACCTGAACTTAAAGCAAGAATATCAGGTGATAAGGGTCATTTGTCTAATGAAGATGCAGCGTGTTATATGTGTGAGTTAGTTGGAGATAAAACAAAAGAGATTATTCTCGCACATATCTCTGAAGAATCTAATACACCTAGTGTTGCAATAAAAGCATTCGAAAAGAAATTCAAAAAATTTCATATTTCTTTAGATCAAATTAAAATTAAATGTGCTTCTCAACATGAAGTAGTGCATGGAGGCAGTTATGAATAAATATATAGAATGGGAAAAATACAAATTAACAATTGATAAAAATAATCCTTTTTCTAATTTATATATCGTAAATAAAACCGATTCATTTTATATTGAACCAGCATTTTATACATTACTTTCTAATTTTAAAGAAATGTATTCTGTTGAAGAATATGAAAAGATTCTTAAGAAGATGGATGAATTAGTTAATGAAAGACATAAGATTATCTTTACTTATGATTTTGAAAATCCTCTTACTCATAAGGATGGATACATCTATCTTGAATTCACTGATTTGACAGACCAATTAGGTATCATCATTGATGATAAGTCTAGAGGCTCTGATTACGGAGATTAACTAATAAAAGAAAAACAAATCATCGCGATTTGTTTTTTTGTTTGCTTTATTTCTTTTCCTTAACATTAACTGTTTTTACAACATTTTTATTTTGTTGTGGGGCAGCTGTATATTCTGGACGTAGTGATTTCATCGACATCCACATCACACGAACGCCAAGAAGTAATGGGAATATCACTTGTGAGAATGATGAGAATAAGAATCCAAATGCAAGAGCCAGGATTGATGGTGATAATGTTGACCAGAAGGCAATAAGTTGACATTCAATGAATGTATAAATTCTAAATGGATTAGATTTGCCGCGAGTTAAGATAAAGATCATTAATCCCATGAAGATTGTAATACCAGCGTTGATACCAATCATGAGTAATGTTGTTCTCCAAGTTAATTCGCCTCTATTATATAAATAGGCATCATCGAAGAACGCTTTCCAATTATTCCAAACTCCATCTTTATATGCGGTATATTGTTCTGGAGTAACAGTTTTATGTGTAACAACGTTTTCTCCAATTGTAACCTTTTCAATATCAAGAATATTTGTACCGACTTTGGTATTTTTATAGTCACCATAAGTATTTCCAACTGCGGTAGTGGAATTCATGTTGTATTGGTATAAAACTAATTCAGTTTTGCCAAATGCAATGAAACTAGACATGCGGCTTTCATATGTGATTTCACCAGTTTCTTCATTTTTAACTTCGCGATCTTTCATGATATCGTTTAGATCAGATGTTTTTAAATCTGAGACATAGAATACTTCGAAGTCAACTTTTGAATCGGCGTTTATATGTTGATATGCGTGGTATCCATAATGGTCGGCATATGTGTATGCTTCGTTCCATTTTTCTTGATCCATATCTAAGTAGTGACCAAGGCCGTCTGCTTCTTTTATGATCATTGTTAAACCTTTATCATTCGCATCTTCTACAAAACGTTGTAATCCAATGTCTACATTATATGTATTTGTTGAGGCGAACGATGAACCAGATTTTGTAATTGTTTGAGAAAATACTGGGACAACAGCAATCCACATTGAAAGAAGAAAAATAATGATAGCGACCCACCATGGGTGATGACGTCCACCTTCAATGCAAGCATTGTTTGAGAATAATGATTTAAGAACAGTTTTTAGAGTTTTCATATAAATTACCTTAAATAGCATATACAAAATGTTATATGTTTTCAAACATAATAATATTTTAATAGACATTATTAATTTAACTCGTTATACTTTTTGCAACTGGGGTCGACATAGTTTCGACAGGGATGTTAGCCTGGCTCTAACTGCAGTCGAGCGATGACGTAATCATCAAACAAAAATAACTGACAACAGTTATATGAGAGCTCCTAGAGCTCAATCACTCTGCTTAGCTTAAGCTTCCCGACATAGGGTCCGACGTCTTCACGCCGGGCAGAGCGCCTCTCAAGGTTTTAGCCTTTCACGCTTGAACAAGGTGTCATAACAAAAGGATAGGGATTGACAGTTGACTTGCTAATTACTCCTGAAATTAAAGAAGTCTCGCGAAGATAGTCACGATATACGATGCTTCGTTAAATTAATATATCGTCTAAACTGTAGACGTTATTGTAGGGCCTTCCTTGGACACGGGTGCAACTCCCGCCGGCTCCACCAAATTAGGACAAATGCTTTGATACAATTGTATCAAGGCTTTTTTATGTAAAAACCTCAAAAATATAGTGTTTTTAGCATCTTTTATAGTAAAT
>CAVIPD010000058.1:0-2301 GCA_963644775.1 bacterium
ATATTATTATAATTAACATATATGAAAAAACATTTCTCAATTAGCAAAGATACTCTCTTATCAACAACTGGTATTGCCATTTGTCTATTTTGTTTGGTTGTTATTTGTTCATCAAATTCTGTTTTTTCATTTTTATCAGTCGCCATTTTAGCAGCCTTTGGGTTTGTTGGATTTTGGATTTTAATTCCGGCAGTTTTCCTTTTTGGTGTTTATTTATTATTAAGAAGGAAATTAATAAAATTTAGAATCGATATATCACTATGGGGAATATATTTAATTATTTTAGCAATTCTTATTCTTGCTTCTAGTTGGGCTAGTGAAGGACAAATAGTTAATAAGATTAATGTAAAAGTCGTTATATCAATGTTTAATAAAGGCACATCGGAACTTGGCTATCAATATGACGTTATGCAATTTAACACATGTGTCTCATACTTAGAACAAATTGCTAAAAATTTCTCAATTTCAAAACAGTTCGAAGGCGATTTATTACAAAAAGGATTTAATATAGCCAATATTAACCTTGGTGGTGGATATGTTGGTTATGTTTTTTGCGGTGCACTTAATAGTGCAACAACACCAGTAGGAACAATAATAATTTCTTGGCTAGTAATAGTTATCGGTTTAATTTTAGTCTTAAATCGTCAAATTAAAGCTTTATTCCTTTATCTAAAAAACAAAAATAAAAAAGATATAGCTAAAAAAGCTGCCATAGATGATATTTATTCAAATGTCGATCAAGAAGCTAACCAAATCAACAACGAACTTTATGCTTCATTGGTTGAAACAAACAAAAATGGATTTAATGAAGAGTCAATTCATGATGAAACAAATGAACCTACAAATCAAGAACTCAGTGATTTGACAATTAGAGCATACAATAACACGCATGGATTAAAGAAACCTACATTTAATATGGGCGGAAATGACAATTCACAAATAGTTCATCAAAGCCAATTATTTCAATCAAATCCATTCGTGAAAATTAATGAAACAATTAATCAACCTGAGTCTGAAATAGAGCCAATAATTAAAGATGATGTTCCTGAAATTAATCACGAAAATGAATTAGAACAACATATTGAATCTACTAGTGAAACGCAATCTAACGAACAATTTATTACTCCTGAACCTCCTAAAGCGGTAGAAGCAGAAATTATTTGCGATCCACAACATAGACCGCAACCAAAAGCTATTATTAGACCAGAGTTCAAGTTACCTCCATTAAATTTACTCGATTATCATGAAAATTTAGATGATTTAACCAAAAATGATGCTTCCTGTGCAAGTAGAATTGAATTGTTAAATCAAATTTTTGCCGATTTAAGAGTCGGTGCTACTGTTTCTGGGTATACAATTGGCCCTTCCGTCACTCGTTATGATATTAAAACCAACCCAAATGTCTCTGTAAATGCGATTGAAAGAATTATTAAAGACATTTCTGTTCGCTTAGGTGGCGTTATGGCTCGCTTTGAGCCTATTGTTTTAGGTAAACCTACATCAGGACTTGAAATTGAAAATGAGATTCGCACTAATGTTGGTTTACGTGAAGCAATGGAACAACTACCAGAAGGCGAAAAATTCTTATGTAATATTCCTTTTGGAAAAAATATTGCTGGTGAACTAGTGCAAGCAAATATTAAAGATTTCCCACATATGCTTGTTGCAGGCACAACAGGTTCTGGTAAATCTATTTTCATGCATTCGACTATTCTTTCTTTAATTATGAGAAATACGCCGTATCAATTAAAACTTTTGTTGATTGATCCTAAAAAAGTTGAAATGTCTTATTATCGTGATATTCCTCACTTATTATGTCCGAATATTTCTGAACCAAGAAAAGCTCTTGTTGCAATGAAAAAATTAGTCGACGAAATGCAACGTAGATATAATTTATTTGAACAAAATAGAGTTCGCGATATTAAAGAATTTAACAATTATGCTAAAGCAAATGGCATACAACCTTTACCAGTTATTATTGTTTGCGTTGATGAATATGCAGATTTAAGTGATGAATGTAAAGAAATTCGTGAACCAGTTGTTAGAATTGCTCAAAAAGCAAGAAGTGCAGGTATCCATTTAATTATTGCTACACAAAGACCTTCAGTTGATGTTATTGATGGTGTTATTAAAGCTAATATTTCTACCCATGTTGCATTAATGGTTTCAAGTTTTGCTGATTCATCCGTTATTATCGGTGAAAGTGGCGCTGAAAAATTGCTAGGTAATGGCGACATGATTGTTGATTGTGCACCAATATCAAAAACAAGCAAACCTCGTGTACAAGGATGTTTTGTTGAT
>CAVIPD010000058.1:2311-6194 GCA_963644775.1 bacterium
GAGTTACTGATTATTTAAGAAAACAAAGTGCTCCATTATATGATCCTGAATTCTTAGATTTAACTGAACATGTAGAAGAAATGCCTAGTCAAAGTAGTGAAACAGTTTTAGATATATCTGCTCTAAAAGAGCAAAACGAAGAAAAACTTTATGAAACTATTAAGATGGATTTAGCAAGTAAAGAATATTGTTCAATTTCTTTTATTCAAAGGACTTATGGCGTCGGTTTCCCTAAAGCCGGTAGATTATTCAATAAATTAGTAAAAGAAGGCATTGTTGCTCCTAGTGGCGATGCACGTGGATGCAAAGTCTTAGTCCACATTAGTGAACAAAGTCAATCTCCAACATCTATTGATGAATCTACTCTTTATTTAGATAATGAAGAAGAAAATAGTGAACAAAAAACCGAGCAACAAATAATTCCAGAAAATATAGAGGAAAATTAATATGGCAATTAAAGATGTCCGCCTATATTCATGGAAATCAATTATAGTTTCATTAGACAAACCATCAGAATTGCACGCCGATTTATTGGTCAATAACAATCCTACTAATATTGAAAAAGTTTCAAATGATGGTCAATCCATCATTTATTGTATAAATGAAGATATCGATTTATTAGGAAAAGATTTAATTTTTAAAAGTATTGAATTCCCGAATTGCTATGTTGATGTAACTGACGCTACCGATTTTAGTGACTTTGATAATCGTTATTTTTATGATGGTGATGATTTAGGATCGACATATCATCATGATCACACAACATTTAAACTTTGGGCTCCTTTAGCCAGTCATGTTTATTTATTAATCGAAAACAATAAATTCGATATGATTCGTGGTGAAAAAGGCGTTTATCATCTATCTCTAGATGGGGATTATGATGGAAAATTATATAAATTTGCTTTACTTATCAATGGAAAAGAAGAAATTGTCATTGATCCATATGGAAAATCGTCTAATAGTAACGCTCAATCATCTGCAGTTATAAATCCGGAAAAAACAAATATCGAAATGTTTGATGAATGTTTACCTAAGATGAACTCTTATCTTGATTCAATTATTTATGAAGCACATGTTAGAGATATGACTATTGATTCATCGACTGATATCGTTAATAAGGGTAAGTTTTTAGGTCTTATTGAAAAAGATAGGCATACAAAAAATGGTAATTCAGCGGGCTTTGACTATCTTAAATCTTTAGGATTTACACATTTACAATTAATGCCTGTTTTGGATTATCAAACAGTGGATGAAAATGAACCTAATAATTCGTATAACTGGGGTTATGATCCATTGCAATATTTTTCATTAGAAGGAAGTTATTCCACTAATCCTAATGATCCTTATTCGAGAATTATCGAATTTAAAAAATTAGTTCGCTCATTCCATAAGTCTGGAATAAGAATCAATTTAGACGTTGTTTATAATCATGTTTATGATGTTAAATCATCGGCATTACAAAAAATAACACCAAATTATTTCTTTAGAAGGGATGAAAAGGGCAATTTTTTAAATCATTCTTATTGTGGTAATGACATTGCTAGCGAAAGACCTATGGCAAGAAAGCTTATCATAGATTCAATTAAACATTTAATTAATGAATACCATGTTGATGGTTTTCGCTTTGATTTAATGGGCTTACTTGATATCGATACAATGAATCAAATTGCAAAAATTGCTAAATCATTAAAAGAAGATATTATGCTTTATGGTGAGGGTTGGGATATGTGCGCCGAAACATCAAATGGTGCACAACTAGCAAATATGAATAATGAACATTTAATACCTAATTATGCATTTTTTAATGATAGATATAGAAATATTGCTCGTGGAAGTGGATCAAAAGCATCGCTAAATGAACCGGGATATTTGTTAGAAAATTCATCTTATAAACTTGGTTTTGAATTTGTTTTTTGCGGTTCTTGCTTTGATATGGTTTTTCCAAAGCTATTTAATGAAATCGATTCATCAATCAATTATATTGAATGCCACGACAATGCAACATTATATGACTGTATAAAAGTAACATTAGATGAAGATTTAGACATTTTAAGAATGATTAAAAAAATTAATAAAGTTTTGTTACTTTCTTTTGGGATTCCTTTTATTCACGCTGGCCAAGAAATAGGTTTATCAAAGTGTAATCATCATAATACCTATAATGAAGGTGACAAATATAATTCGTTTAAATATGATTTGTTAGACGAACGTATCAGTATGTCAAAATCGATGGCTTGTTTTATTGCTGCACGTAAAGAAATTCAATTATATAAATGCCTTGATAAAAATATTATCAAAGATAATATTACCTTTTATAATGAAGGTGATATAATGCATGTTAAAATTAAAGACATTAATGCTAATAATAATGTTTACCACATTCTAGTTAATCCAACTAATCAAGGAAAACATGTCAAATTGGATCATTTAGTAGATTTTTATTTTCCATTTGGATTTAGAAAACATATTGAGAAGCATCCAAGTGATATAATAGATGTTTCGCCATACCAAGTATCGATATATGTAGAAGTGAGTAAATAATATGAAAAAAATTAGAAAAATAATTAGTTATATAAGAATCGTTTTAGAAGCTGGCCCAATGATTATAATTAAGCATTTCACTAGATTTTTAAAATATTCAAAACATCCTGAAAAATATCCTTTAAAAGAACGATATAAACACGCTAGAAAAGAAATGAGTAAAGTCTGTAAAGCTTTTCGAGTTGATGTTCATGTATCTGGATTAGAAAATGTAGAAGCATTAAATGGTAAAGTGATGTTTGTTTCGAATCACTTATCTACAGCTGATCCTGTCGTTTTAGTTTCTTTATTAAATAAACCTGTTACATTTGCTGCCAAAAAAGAAACCCTAAAAATGCCATTTGTTGGTAAAGTTTTGCTTTCGATTGACGGTATTCCTTTGGATAGAGGAAATATCATGAATCAACTTACACAAATTAGACGAATTGTTGAAATAATTAAATCTGATAATTTTGCGAATGTTTGCATCTTTGCCGAGGGCACAAGAAATAAACAACCTCAAAATCCATGTTTAGAATTTCATGGCGGTTCAATCAAAATGGCATATATGTCAAATATTCCTATAATTCCTATTTCTTTATACGGAACTCAAAGAATTTTTTCTGCAAAACATTTTCTTAGAAGATATCCTGTTTATGTGAATTTTGGTGAGCCAATTTATCCTAGCGAATTTAAAAACGTTACAAGTATAGAACTTGCAGATAAATTACGTCATCAAATTGATGAAAAAGTTAATAAATTTAGATTATTAGATAAAAAAGAAATTTGCGCTCAAAGATTAACTAAAAAACGTAAATTATATGAAATAAGAGATGATAATGTAAAATTATCGGCGTAATCCTTTTGGATATAAATTTTTTAATACTTTATTAACATTATAAACTGCACCAATATTTATCTCTTTGTAGGAAACAGTGGTGTAGTTTTTGTTTTCGGTATTTATTAATGTTTCTCCGTGAATATATCTTTTAAGTTCGGCATCATTAAGTTCTAAAGAATTTTTATTATCTAAATAATGAGAATAATGATGAGAAACATATTCTTTATCAGCAATTTTATATGTTGTTAATAAACCTGGTCTAATTGACAATGACACCAATTCATTAATAGGCTCTTGAGGCAATGAAAAATTATAAATAATTTTTGAATTCCCTTTTGATGAAGAAATACGTTTAAAATTTATTTTATTTAGGTTTTTATTAACTGATAGATTTCCAGGCTTTTGAATTAAGGCGATAAAATGTCCTTCACCTGGAAATATGTTAGGGAATAAATGAATCGTCTCTTTTAATCTATTGCTACGATAAAATTGATGATTATCTAAAATAGGAAGTAATAAGGC
>CAVIPD010000059.1:0-5534 GCA_963644775.1 bacterium
GTGGAAAAGTGTGGAAAATTTAAAACAACAATTCACAAATATTCCTACATTTCACATATGGCTAAAATTGATATATTCGATATAATCGAATAAAACTATTAAAAAAATATAATTCACACTAAGAAATTCACATGTTGTGGATTAAAGAAAAATAATTCACAATAATTGTTTAAAATAATCGAAAATAAGTAATTTTTTAGTTTATAATTGTGGAAAACTTTTTTCCTATAAAAAATTCTTTATATAAAATAAGATTTCACGCATACACTCGCACATAAAAGTCTTTGACTTATAGTGTGTGTGCATATATAATCACTATCGCGTGTTAAAAACACAAGGAGATTACAGATATGAAAAGAACTTATCAACCAAGTAAGACACACAGACGTAACGTTCATGGTTTTCGTGCTAGAATGGCCTCAAAGAACGGACGTAAGGTTTTGGCTGCACGTCGTGCCAAAGGAAGAGCAAAATTATCTGCTTAATTTTTAATTCATGAAAGTAAAGAATCGAGTAAAAAAATATAACGAATTCGAAAAAGTCATTCATGAAGGCAATCTTCTTAGATCGGACTTCTTGACTCTTTACTTTCTTAAAAATGAATTAGGATATGCTCGTGTGGGCATATCTATTCCAACTAAAAGCGGTAACGCAGTTATCCGCGTAAAAATGAGACGACAAATCCGAGCGGTTCTTGCTAAAGAATTAGATTTAAGTCTTGGCTTCGACTTAATCTTTATTGCTCGAAAAAGCTACGATATCGAAAATTATAAAAAACTATCTGCTGATATCGTTACGTTATTAGAAAAAGTAGGAAACAAATAGTGAAAAAATCATCAAAAATAACTTTAGCTGCTGGTTTCTTAATTTTAACAGCAGCAGTAACATCTAGCTGTACTTCCAACTTCTGCAAAAATATCGAAAAAAGCAGAATTCTTTTTGCTGTCGATCCAGGCGTTTCTGAATATTTTGATTCTGAAACAAAGGCCAAAAGTAGTTTAAAAGAAGGTTACACATATAAAGTTGAACAAGTCTACGAATCAAATTCTCATCTTTGGAGAAGAATTGAAATTGATAAAAATGGCAAATACACCAAATCAAATCAAATGTCTTCAATTATTGAGACTTGCAGTAAAAAATATTACGTATGTCCAACAATCGACTATTTAAAGGCCATGGATCTAAAGATACTTAACTTAGGATTAGCAGCATACAATGCTGCATTGCCAGAAGGATCAAAAGTCAGCGAGTCTAATTTAACTGTAGAAACTACTAATACAATTCTTAAAGAATATGGCTATCTTAAATTCTACGGAGAAGACGATAAATTATGGGCTAATTATGATAAGCTCAACGGCGAAATTGCATATGAAATTGGTTCAGAAAAATGTCCGTCAGTTGACTTTGTTAAAACTTATAAATCAACAATGGAATCAGCAGTCTCTGGAACAAAATCTTGTATCGCAATAACTGAAGGTGAGTATGGCGCATACGGTCAATACCCTCACACAACTGTTAAGATGGATCCAAAAGACTGGGGTTATGCTTGGTCAAAAGGACCAATCTCTGGATTAATCGTTTATCCAGTTGCTTGGTTGGTTGACGCAATAACAACAGGCATTGCTGGTGGAAATTCACAAGATGTTTTAGCAAGTGGTTGGCCACAACTTTTAGCACTTGTTATTGTTACAATAATCGTTAGATTATTCATTTTCTTAGTAACATTTAAATCAACACTTAGTCAGCAAAAGATGCAAGCACTTCAACCTGAACTTGCTAAGATTCAAGCTAAATATCCCAACTCAAATACAAACAAAAACGAAAAACAACGTTTAGCAGAAGAGCAAATGAGACTCTATAAGAAGAATAAAATTAATCCAATGGGTCAACTCTTAATTCTTGTTGTTCAATTCCCAATCTTTATTGGCGTTTGGGGTGCTATGACTGGATCTGCTGTTTTATCAACAGGTAGCTTCTTAAATTTAAATCTTTCGACATCAATTCTTGATGCTTTAAAGAACACGAACGGATTGCCAAGCAATGACTATGGTTGGTGGACAGCGTTAATCTTGTTTATTTTAATGGCTGTTGCCCAATTCCTATCCATGAAGATTCCTCAATGGATTCAAAAAAGAAAGAACAAAAAGATTGCCCGTTTAGGGGTTAATCCTGCTCAAAAATCACAAAATAGAACAATGAACATTGTTAGTTATGTAATGCTTGTCATGATTATTGTCATGGGCTTTACATTACCAGCCGCAATGGGTGTTTATTGGTTTGTTGGTGCTGTTTTCTCATTAGCACAATCATTTATTACCCAAGCTATAGTCGGTAAGAAAAAACATAATAAATAGGAGTATAAAAAATGAAACAATATAGTGGAAAAACTATTGAAGAATGTGTTTCTCTTGCTTCACAAGAATTAGGCATCAAAGAAGAAGATGTCGTCTTCACTGTCGAAGAAGAAAAGAAAGGCATATTCGCTAAAAAAGCAGTTATTACAGTTTATGAATTAACTGATGCAATTGATTTTGCACAAGAATACATCAAAGCTGTTATTAATTCATTAGGTGTTGGTGATGTTAAAACAAAAGCCTCACTAGAAGATGATGTTATTAGAATTGAAATTGATTCTGACCATAATCCAATTTTAATTGGTAAAAATGGTGTTACACTTCAAGCTCTAAACGAAATTACAAGATTAGCAGTTAGTGGTAAATTCAGAAGAAGATTTAGAATCCTTCTTGATATTGGTGATTATAAAGATAACAAATATTCACGTGTTGCATTTATTGCTCGTAAAACTGCAAAAGAAGTTCAACGTTCAAAACAAGATGCAACTCTTGATCCAATGCCAAGTGATGAGAGAAGAGTGGTGCATAATGCATTAGCAAATTTCTCTCATATCAAGACCGAATCTTCTGGAGAAGGTCGTAAGAGAGCAGTTACAATTAAATACGTTGAAGAATAGAGTTTTTAAAACTCTATTTTTGTTATTATGTTTGAAACAATCGTTGCATTAGCGACCGCACCTATTAAATCAGCATTAGCTATCATCAGATTAAGTGGTGATGATTGTTTTAAAATCGTCTCCAAAGTATTTTCAAAAGATATATCAAAATGTGATAGGCGCGATATTCATTATGGTTATATTGTTGATAATGACAAAGAAATCGATCAAGTTATTTTATTAACATATGTCGCTCCTCATTCATTTACTGGCGAAAACAGTGTTGAAATAATTTGCCATGGATCTCTAATTATTGAGAAAGAAATCATAAAACTCTTGATTGGCAACGGCGCAAGAATGGCTGGTCATGGAGAATTCTCTTCTAGAGCGTATTTAAACGGCAAGATTGACCTAATTCAAGCCGAAGCAATTAACGATATGATTAATGCGGCAACTTTAGAATCAAAAGATTTTTCTATGCTTGCACTAAAAGGCGAAAATTCGAAATTATTTAAGCCAATTAAGAAGGAAATTGCGGAGATTTTATCGCAAATTGAAGTTAATATCGATTATCCTGAGTATGAAGATATCGAAGTAGTTTCAAGAGAAAATGTTATTAAAGTTTGTTCAGATATAGTTTCAAAACTTGACGTCTTAATTAAACAAGGCCAAAAAGACAAGGTTTATCGTGATGGCATTAATATTGCGATTGTAGGTAAACCAAATGTTGGAAAATCGTCGCTATTAAACGCATTATTAAAAGAAGATAAGGCCATTGTTACTCCAATAGCAGGAACTACACGCGACGTAGTAGAAGGAGATTTTACTATTGCTGGTGTTCCTATACATCTTTATGATACAGCTGGTCTTCATGAATCTAATGATGTTATTGAAACAATTGGCATTAAGAAAGCGAAAGAATATATTAAGAAAGCCGATTTAGTGCTATTTATATTAGATGAAACCGGAATAGACAATACTCTTTATAACGAAATCAAAGATAAAAAACACATTATTGTTTATAACAAGGCCGATTTAATTTCTAATAAAGATGATAAACAAATTTATATATCTGCGAAAAATGGTCAAATTGAACCATTAATAAATAAGATTAAAGAAATTATGGAGATTGATGAATTCGAACTTAAACCATCATTTAATAACGAACGTCAATTAGGCATATTAAAGAATATTGTCTTTAATCTTAATGTTGCAATTAAAGATGCAAAAGATGGTCAACCAATTGATCTAGTTTCCACAAGTATATTACTTGCGTATAATTCTTCACTTGATTTATTGGGTGAAAATAACAAAAACGATTTAACTGATGAAATCTTTTCAAGGTTTTGTGTTGGCAAATAATTATGATTATTGATTCACATTGTCATATTAATGATCCAGTATATGTAAATAATCCGAAACAATATGTGGATGAAGCTAAGACTGCAGGCGTTAAAATTATGCTTGTTGTTGGCTTTGATTTAGATAGTTCAATTAAGGCTATTGAAATAGCAGAAAAATTCGAAGGAGTTTACGCTGCTGTTGGAATAATTCCTGCTGAAGTTAAGAATGCTAAAAATGGTGATTTAGAAAAAATAGAATCACTCTTAAAATGTAAAAAAGTAATTGCAATTGGAGAGATTGGTTTGGATTATTTTTGGGACAAAGAAGACTCTCTTAAATATTCTCAAAGAGAATATTTTATTAAACAAATTGAACTTGCAAATAAATATAATCTTCCTGTTTGTGTTCATAGTAGAGATGCGATTGAAGACACATATAACATTTTAAAAAATCATGTTGTTAATTGTGGTGGTGTGATTCATTGTTATTCAGGTTCACCGGAGATGGCTAAGTTGTTTATCGATTTAGGTTATTTATTAGGCATCGGTGGAACCGTTACATTTAAGAACTCACTTAGACCAAAAGAAGTAGCGAAAATGGTTAATAGAAAAAATTATGTTTTAGAAACAGATGCTCCATATTTAACACCAGTTCCTTATCGTGGCAAAGTTAATCATTCGAAATATTTATCATTTATTAGAGATGAAATAGCAAATTTAAAAGGTATCAGCCCTCAAGAAGTAGACAATGATACAACTGATAATTTTAAAAGATTATTTAAATTATGAAAAAACTTAATTGTGTTTTAGTAGTTGAAGGAAAAAGTGATGTTTCTTATCTTTCTAGTTTTATTGATGCTGAATTTGTTATCACCAATGGCTCTGAAATATCAAAAGAAACAATAGAATATATAAAAACAGTTAAAAAAACTAAAGAAGTTGTTGTTTTGACTGATCCAGATTCTCCAGGAAAAAGAATAAGAGATATTCTTGATCAATATATTGAAGGATTAATGCACGCTTTTATTAGAAAAGAATTTGCTGTTAAGCATAACAAAGTTGGAGTAGCTGAGTGTAATATTGATGAGATTTATAAAGCATTAGACAATCTATTTGTTTCTAAGAAAGAGAAAAAAGAATATTTATCTTATTTTGATTTATATGATTTAAAATTAATCGGAAATATTAATTCTAAAGAATTAAGAAATAAGATTTCTAATAAATTATCACTAGGATATGTG
>CAVIPD010000060.1:0-4674 GCA_963644775.1 bacterium
ACTCTCCTTCGTGAAGCTTTTCGATAATTTCATATTCTTTTCATTTGAATTTTATGTTTTCCATGTGTTTCATTATAACATTTTTGTTATAATAATATTCTATGAAAGTATTATTATATTTTGAAAATGAAAAATCTATACGCAAATCAGGAATAGGACGTGCTTTAAAGCATCAAATTAGAGCATGTGAGATGTCTGGTATTGAATACACTTTGAATCCTAAAGATAAATTTGATATCGCACATATCAATACTTACATGTTCAATTCATATAGGATATTAAGAAAATGTCAAAAGAAAGGTATCCCAGTCATTGTTCATGGTCATAGCACAAAAGAGGATTTTCGTGATTCGTTTAGATGTTGGAAATTGATGTCGGTCTTCTATTTTTGGAGGCTTAAAAAAATGTATTCTCATGCTGACTATATTGTCACCCCTACTGAATACTCAAAAAAATTAATCGAAAATTATGGCTACAATAAGAAAGTTTATGCTGTTAGTAACGGTATTGATCTAAAAGCGTATGCTCCACATCCAGAATACGCTGAAATATTTAGAAAATACTTTGGTTTAAAACATAATCAAAAAGTTGTCATTGGACTTGGTTTACAATTCAAACGTAAGGGACTTGCGGACTTTTTTGAAGTTGCACGTAAAATGCCAGATGTTACTTTTATTTGGTTTTCACATCTTTCACCAATACTTCAATCGCACTATATTCGTAAGGCCATAAAGCATCGTCCAAAAAACGCAATTATGGCAGGATATGTTGAAGATTATAAGGTTGTTCGTGGTGCGTTTCAAAATTCCGATGCATTCTTCTTCCCGTCATATGAAGAAAACGAAGGCATTGTTACATTAGAAGCTCTCGCAACAAAATGTCCATGTGTAATTCGTGATATCGGTGTTTATGCTGATTGGCTTCATGATGGAGTTGATTGCTATAAAGGACATAATAATGAAGAGTTTGTTGAAATACTTAAAAAAGTTCTTGAACATAAAGATCAAAAGGTTATCGATGAAGGATATCGTGTAGTATCAGAAAGATCTATTGATAAAGTAGGCACTAAAATAAAAGATGTCTATGAAGATATATTAAAGAACAAAAAAAGAGATGATTAATCATCTCTTTTATTTATACTCGTTATATTTTTTTGCCGATCCTCTAACCTTATCAGCGGGATATTTTTCTTCGTTTCTTTTAAGTTTTTCAAGCATTATTTCTTCAACATCTAAATGGTAATGATCCGCCATTAATACTGAATATAAAAGAACATCTGCTAATTCTTCTTTTACTTTATCTAATGATTTCTCTTGAGAATTCCATTGAAAAACTTCTAATAATTCACTTGCTTCAATACAAATTGATTTGGCAAGATTTTCTCCGGTGTGAAATTGAGCCCAATCTCTATCATCTCTAAATTTAATTATTCTATCGTACAATTTTTTATTCATATCAATATATTATCACATTTAAAAATAAAGGAGCACTTCAATGAAGTGCCCTAATATTTATTTTTTTACTTTGCCTTGGTTAGCAACTGCTTCCATTTGTTTTCTTAATTCTTCTTCATCCATTAAGTAATAATGCTTAATAGCTTTCATATTGTCATCAAATTCATATACTAATGGAACACCTGTAGGAATATTAACTCCAACAATTTCTTCAGAAGGCATATTATCGAAATATTTAACTAACGCTCTTAATGAGTTACCATGAGCAACGATTAAGACGCGTTTTCCTTCTTCCATTTGTGGTTTAATTACTTTTTCAAAATAAGGAACTGCACGAGCAACAGTCATTTCTAAAGATTCATTTAATGGTAAATCTTTTGGATCAACATCTCTAAATTGATCTTGAAGAGCTGGATTACGTGGATCATCTTTTTCTAATGCCGGAGGTGGGCAATCATATGAACGTCTCCAAATTTTAACTTGTTCTTCGCCATATTTTTCTGCTGTTTCAGCTTTATTTAATCCTTGAAGAGCACCATAATGTCTTTCGTTAAGTCTCCAAGATTTATAAACTGGAAGCCACTCTCTATCAAGTTCGAATAAGACGTTGTTCATTGTGTGAATAGCACGTTTTAATAATGAAGTATGGACGATATCGAAATCATATCCTTTTTCTTTTAGTGTTTTTCCAGCGCGATGAGCTTCACTTACACCTTTTTCACTTAATTCAACATCAGTCCATCCTGTGAATAAGTTTAACTTATTCCATTCTGATTCACCGTGTCTTATGAGTACTAATTTATGCATATTTTTCTCCTTTAATTAGTCTGCTAATGATCCCATTGGATCCCATGGTTTTAATTCAATTGGTTTAGCATTATATGCATCAAGTTCTTCTTTTGTTAAATATTTTTTATTAACAACAGCTTGGTATGTATATTGATCAAACCAAGAGGCTGACATAATGTAATATCCATTTTGACCACTAGCTGTGCCCCATGAATTTTCAATTTTCCATTTTGTTGGTTTTCCTCTACGGATAGCAACACCTGTAATGCACATTGCATGGTTCATTGCAGATGAACGGAAATCAAGTGATTCACCTTTATTCATCTTAATATCAAGTTCAAGAATAGATTTAAAATCAAATGAACCATCATCCCAAATTCCGTTTCTATCACCATAGTGAGAAACATCACTACCAAACCAAACAATTTGATTATCTTTAAGTTGAGCAATAATTAATTCTTTCATTCTATCCATTGGTAGATTAAGATGTGTAACTTTCTTACCACCAACAACGTTACCAAGGTATTTAACTGTGTATGATTTACCAAATGGTTTATCATTAGTTGGAGCGTTAATAATACTTACATATTCATCGAGTGTATTACCAACATATTTTTCAAAGAAAGATTCTGGTGTATATCCTTTTTCAACATGACAAACATTTTTAGAATCTGTATATTCAAAATCGAATTTTTCTGGTGGTAAACCATAAGTAGATACTAATGCACGATAGAAACGATCCATCAAATTCTTCTTAAGAAGAACAACAGATTTCATACCGCCTTTTGCAAATGCTTTACGTGAATCAGAAGCAAATCTTCTAATTTCAGCATTTAAAAGTGAATTGATATAACGTGTTGAGTTTGAAGTATATGTTTCTGGGAATGCATTCTTTGGGCAAACGCCATATTTTTTAACGACGCTGACAAACATATCCCATTGACCACCATCGCCAACACCATTGAGCATAAATTGAAGTGTACGATCATCATAATCCTTATCAATAAGTTCAATAAGTGCTTCTAATGTATAATTAAGTTTTTCTAACTTGTCATAAAAAGCAACATAGCTTTGAGATAATTCAAAGGATTTAATATTCTTTTCTTTAGCAATCATCTCACGAAGCACGTTTGTTGCTGCGAAAATCCAGCATCTACCAGAGGCCCTTTGATTTGTAGCGGCCATTGTTTCAATATTAATATCAAAATTGAAATCCATTTCTTTAACGTTATCTTTATTTAAAGCAACGTTAGCAATTTCTGAATTTGCCAATGCATGTCTAGCAACATCAAACACTTTTTCGCTTTTATATTTTTTAAGCAATTCACTTAAGTGTTCTTTATTAATTGATTCCATAAAAATCTCCTTTATGTGAATATTTTAGTTAATTTACTTTGTAATTTCCATAAATACGTTAAAAAGATTATAATAAGTATTATGAATTACGAAAAATACGCAATTATTGATTTGCACCTACATCTTGATGGAGCATTATCTCCAGAAATCATTATTGAAGTTGCCAAAGAAGAAAACATTAAACTTCCAACATATGATGTAAAAGAGTTAAAAAAATATTTAGAAGTTCCTGAAAAATGTCAATCTTTAAACGAATATCTAACTCGTTTTGAAATTCCAAACCTTGTTCTTCAAACAAAAAATGGTTTAAGAAAATGTATGTTAGATTTACTCAAAAGATTATCGCTTCAAGGCCTAAAATATGTCGAGGTTAGAATGGCGCCACAACTATCAACATCAAAAGGTTTAACTCAAGATGAGGTTGTTAAAATATTAATAGATGCTTCTAAAGAAGCAAAATCTATGTATAACATAAAATCTAATCTTATTTTATGTATGATGAGATTTGATAATAACAACAAAGAAAATCTTGAAACTATTAAAATAGCTAGAAAATATTTAAATAAAGGTGTTTGCCTATTAGATTTAGCCGGTGCAGAAGCTATTTTTCCTAACGAAATATATAGTGATTTATTTATAATTGCTAACGAACTTGGTGTTCCATTCACAATTCACTCGGGAGAGGCTGATGGATATAAATCGGTGAAATCTGCTTTATCATTTAATCCAAAAAGAATTGGGCATGGTGTTCGTTCAAAAGAAGATGATGAACTTGTTAAATATTTGGTAGAAAATAAAATTCCATTGGAAATATGTCCTAAATCAAATATTGATACGAAAACAGTAAAATCATTTAAAGAACTACCTATCAATGAATTTTTAGAAAAAGGTGTTATTGTCACAATCAATACCGATGATCCAACAGTAAGTAATACTTCACTAAAAAATGAATATAGTATTTTAGTAGAAGAATTCGGTTTAAATGAAGAAAAATTACTGCAAATCGCAACTAATTCTATAAATTCGTCATGCTTATCAGATGAAGAAAAAAGAGAGCTTTTAGACTCTCTCATTC
>CAVIPD010000061.1:0-3069 GCA_963644775.1 bacterium
GTGATATACAGCCAATTTAATATAAATATCTCACATCGAAAATTTAGATTAAATAAGTTAGAATTGAAATTTGTATATAGGGAACAAAATGCACATAAATTAATTGAAATGTTCCCTGAGTATATTTGTTATAGATAAATTCAATAAGACACAAGGATTACTTATTATGAAGACAGAACTTTAAACTCTGCTTAATCTTTTGTCATATATTGGCACTCCTGAAATTAAAAACCCTTTAAGAAAACAACATTCCTATATTAGAAAAAGAGTATTGAGAAAAGTTATATAAACTTATGTTAGGGAATTTTCTAATTTATTACATAATCAATTATTAAAAAATAACATTGTATCTAAAAACTTAAAAAAAGAAATTAGATTAATTGATAAAGAATTAAAAAAACTAGGTTATATAGAAAAAAAGCATTGAACCAAATGTTGTTAGAAATATTGAATTTGCAAAAGCGAATATTAAACAAATTATTTATGATCAAGCTGTTCTAGAAGGTGTTGCAACAACATATCCTGATATAGAAACTATTTTTAAAAATGGCAAAGTAAAAAATGTTATTGCAGAAGATGTTCAAAAAATACTTAATTTAAAGCACGCTTGGGAATTTATTTTAGATAATGATGTTGTTACTTCTAAATCAGATTATTATCTAGCTTCATATATTGCAAAATTAGTTAACGAAGGCTTTTATCAAAATGGTGGAAGAATAAGAAATGTTCCAGCCACTACTGGTGGTTCAAGTTATATTCCTTCAATCCCTGAAGAAATAGATGTTAAAGAAAATATCAATTCATTAATAAATAATTCAACTGATAAAGTTATGACTGCAATTGAATTATGTTTATATGTGATGAAAACACAAATATATAATGACGGTAATAAAAGACCGCTGTTATATGCAAATCATTATTTGATAAGTAATGGTATAGGTTTATTAGCAATTCCTTATAACAAAGTAAAAGAATTCAAACGTAACTTGGTTTTATATTACGAAGATAAAGATGCTAATATCATCAAAGAATTCTTAAAGAGTGAATGCTTTATTTTGTTAAAGTAAATTTATAATTTAATCTTATAAATATCCTTCCAATTTCTATGAAGGACAAATTTTGAACTTAATGTAGATAAGTCATAGACAATTGACCATTGAGTGTTACTAGTGACATTATCCGGATTTGGAAGTTGTGACGCTGCAATTAATGCTTCCCAGGAAGTAGATTCATCTCCAACTCCATTATTTTTATTAATTACTTTTTCAATCTTGTCATAACGTTCTCTACCATGGCCATAAACGCCATTCTTTTGGTTAGGTAATACCTTATCTAAATATTTGATATAGAAGTTAGTGACATACTTAGATTCACTGACAACAAGTGATCTATTTTTATCATGACAATCAAATTCAATAACTTTCGCGTCTCCAGAGTTATCACATATAAAGAAGTGATAGTCTCTTCCGCTTATTGCATAAACATCATAATTTCTTATTAATTCAATTGCCTCTTTTGTTGATGCTGCTTTATCAAGTACTAATCTAATTAGTAATGTTGTCGCAAGTACTGGTTTATTTGTATTTTGAATAGTTGGCCCACTATCAAGAGTTAAGACAGCTATACCAACGCCTTTTTCGTTAATGCCATCAATACAAATAAATGGTGCTGTTAAACAAGATATGAATGCTTGTGGTGATGATAGTGGATCATCTGCCATAACATTATTTAATGCTGATGTTGATATTGAACGATATCCATTCTTTGGATGGTTATGGATAATCATAGCAGAACTATCAAACTTAAAATCATAGTTTCTGCCAAATAAATGGCCGTCACTATTTTTATTTTTGATTTGGAAGGCTGAGCAACCATAATTTGGAGCGGTGTAGTTAATCTTTACATTAGGTGCAACCTCATGGAAGATGCGCATCATTAACTCTTGAGTGTTATATACACCTATAGGTGTTAGATGAGACATATCATAATCAAAATCAGTGTCCATCTCATAAATATTTAATTTATCGTAATTAGTTATCTTTCTAATTGATTTAAGTGCCTTTAGCATTTCAGGGCTCACTAACGTAGATGCTACTTTTAATAATTCATTTTTATCCATATATATGTTCCTCTAACTAAATAATATCAAATAGTTAATTTATTATTACAATAAAATTAGAGTGGAATATTAAATTATTTTTCCCACCTTAAATTTTAAAGAGCCTTTTTATATGTTTTGCAAATGTTAATAACTAACTTATATTTAAATATAATTCTAAATGAATTTGAAATTAAGTAGGGAAGATGATAAAACTTTGTTTTCTTTTATTTTGTAGACAGGCATTTTGTTACTTTTCGCACAAATTCGTGTAGTAATTAAGCGTATTTTCTCTTAATATATTGATTTTTCGCTTAAAAATCGCTATTATTTAAGGGCAAACTACAGGAGGTAAGCGAATGAGGAATTTTAATTACTCTCAAATCAAGGATGAAAAATGGGATTCAGAAATATTAGGTCTTATTGCTGCAATTTATAAAGAAGTAGGGAAGCAAGAACTATATCTTAAACAAAAGCCTGTTGAACTTGAAAAACTTGTAGAGATTGCAAAGGTACAAAGCACTGAAGCAAGTAACGCAATTGAAGGAATCGTTACTACAAATACAAGAATTCGCCAGCTTATGGAGCAAAAAACCACTCCTAGAAACCGTAATGAAGAAGAAATTGCTGGATATCGTGACGTGCTTAATATTATTCATGAAAGTTTTGATGCAATACCATTGTCACAAAACTATATATTACAATTACATAAAATTCTTTATGGACAAATGAAAAATCCTGTAGCAGGTAGGACTAAAACAATGCAAAACTATATTGCCGCAACCTATCCTGATGGACACGTGGAAACACTATTTACTCCGCTTGATCCTTTAGAAACTCCAATTGCACTTGATAAAATTTGTAACGAATACAATCGTGTAATTGGAAATATGGAGCTTGAGCCGCTTATCGCCATCCCTGTTTTTATACATGATTTTCTTTGCATTCATCCGTTTAACGATGGTAACGGC
>CAVIPD010000061.1:3079-6481 GCA_963644775.1 bacterium
AATGAGTAGACTTCTAACAACATTTTTGTTATATCGTAATGGTTTTTTTGTTGGAAAATATATTTCTTTAGAAGCAAAAATAGAAAAAAATAAAGATCTTTACTATCATGCACTTCGTCAATCTCAAGAGGGTTGGCATGATGAAAAAGATAATCAAGTGCCATTTATTAAATATATTCTAGGTACGATTCTATCTGCATATAAAGATTTTGAAGATCGATGCGCTTTAGTAGAAGAAAAACTTTCTGCAGAAGAAATTGTACGTAGAGCAAGCAAAAATAAAATTGGAAAATTTAACAAGCAGGATATACGCGAACTTTGTCCTTTTATTTCAGTAAGTTCTATTGAAGGAGCACTTAGAAAACTAGTAGAACAAAACGAACTAAAACGTGAAGGCACTGGTAAAAGTACTTGCTATTATAGATTAGATTAATTCCTTTAAATGTTCATTGATTAACGCATCTTTAGATACAGTTACACACTGTTAAATTACGTAATAAACACTCGTGATGTGAAAAAAGTTATATTATTTATCTTTTTAATTTTGTGCATACGTGTATATGAAATGTTATGCCTAAATTAGAAAGTATTTTTATCTAAATTAAAACATTTTAATTAAACGCCTCTAATGATATTATTTAGTCATGATTTATAAATTAAATCCAATCTTAATGTATAACCTTTGGGGTGGTGAAAAACTTTCTAAATTATATAAGAAGGAACCAAACCAATATGGTGAAGCTTGGATTATGTCTTGCTTAGAAGACAATAATTCAAATATCGATGGGACATCATTGACTTTAAAAGATTTATTTAATCAAAATCCAAATATTGTAAGAAAAGGTTATAAAGGTGATTTTCCTTTATTAATCAAATTAATAGACGCTAAACAAGACTTATCAATTCAAGTTCATCCAAATATTAAGACTGAATCTTGGCATATTCTTTCTAATGTTCCATCTAGACTTTATATTGGATTTAAAGAAAATACTTCTAGAAATGAAATTGAAAAAGAACTTATTAGTGGCGACATCACAACTAAATTAAATCGTGTTATTGCTAATAAAGAAGATACATTTTTAATTAAACCAGGCACAATCCACACAATTGGTGAGGGGACATTTTTGATTGAAGTGCAAAGCAGTGCGAATATTACATATCGTCTTTACGATTTCCATAGATTAGATAAAAATGGTCACGAAAGAAAACTTCATATTAAAGAAGCCTTAGATGTTATTGACTATAATAAGGTGAACGCAAAACAAGTTCGCAAAGGTAATCTAATTGTAGAATGCAACCATTTTAAGGTTTATCGATTTGATATAAATGGGAAACATGTTAACGAAGTAAATGATTCATCGTTTCATTCAATCGTAGTAATTTCTGGCGAGGGAACTATAAAGATGCAAGATGAATTTATTTCTATCAAAGCCGGAGATTCATTATTTATTCCTGCTGGTGAAGGTAAATACATCATTGATGGCAATCTATCAATAATTACCACAACGTTATAAAAACATTTAACTAAAAAACAGTTTTTAATGACATCTTCTAAGCGCATATTACTAAAAGAGAGATTATATTTAGAAACGTCTTTTCTATGTTAAACTTAATGAAGTTATGATTAAGATTTTTATTGAAGATATTTCCTCTATTGATGAGACTACATATAAGAAAATTCTTTTATCATTACCTCAAAAACGTATAGAGAAAATTCTTCATTTAAAATATAAGCACGATAGATATCGTTCGCTTCTTGCTGGCAAACTTGTTCATGATCATCTAAAAGAATATGAACATCTAATTACAGTTAATGAATTTGGTAAGCCTTATATAAAAGGCAATCCTATATATTTTTCTTTATCACATTCTGGTGAAAAAGTAATGCTTGTTATATCTAATAAAGAAATTGGATGCGATATTGAATATATAAAAGACAAAGACTTAGATATCGCGAAGAGATTTTTTAATGAGAATGAATATCAAGAAATAATATCTAGTGATAATCCTAAAGAATTATTCTTTAAATATTGGACATTAAAAGAAGCTGCTTTAAAATGTAGAGGCACAGGATTAACCGATTCACTTACCAGTATTCATATTAAAAATGGAAAACTAGTAGATGATATTTATGAAGTGGTGGAATCTAAATTAGTTTTTGATCACTACTATATAGCGATTGTTACATCAAGATAAAAGATTGTCACTAATAAATCAAAGTGGACTATTTTTTTAATATTCTGCGAAAATCATATAGTAAATAATGATGTAACAAAACTCATTAAATATCGGAATTAGATTCACCCTAGTAGATGCAAAGGAAACATCACTATCACTGTATAAAAAATTCGGATTTCAAAAATTATTAAATAATAAATTAAATTATTTTCTACTAGTAGAGGCATTAAAAAAGGCGCTAAATTAACGCCTTTATTTTATATGTACTTATCTTTTTTTGAATCTTTCAACGCTTTAATGATATCTTTAACGTTTCCAATCTTGTCTTTTTTAGCAATTAGAATAACATCATTATCTTCAACTATAACTAAATCATCAACGCCTAATGTAGCGATAAGTTTATTGTTTTTTCCACGAATAATGTTTCGATGTGAATCAATCATAATTACATCTTTATTTAAAACTGTATTCATGTTTCTATCGTGTGGATTATTTCTTTCAAGTGCTAACCAGCTACCAACATCATCCCAACCGAAGTCTCCAGGAATACAGTAGATATTATTTGCTCTCTCCATAATTCCATAGTCAATTGAGATAGGTTCTGTATCAACAAATCTTGATGTGTTCTTCGATAATATTTCGTATTGTTTTGGAAGATATTTCTTAAATGCATCATCAATATTATATATTGAGAAAATAAACATTCCAGCGTTCCAAACATAGTTTCCGTTAGAAATATATTCTCTAGCTTTATCTATATTCGGCTTTTCAACAAAGCATTCAACCTTAGCAATCTTATCGGATTTATTTTGAACTTTAATGTATCCATAGTTTGTATTTGGTCCAGTAGGGGATATGCCAACAGTGATGAGTGAATCTTTCTTACTTGCATGTTTAATTCCAAGAGATAATACTTCTCTAAATCTTTCTTCATTTTTGATAAGTTGATCACTAGGAAGAACAACAACTATTGCGTCATCATATTTCTCTTTTACTTTTTCTATGCCTAATTCTATCGCAGGAGCGGTGTTTCTATAACATGGCTCTAAAACAATATTTTCATCTTTAATAAATGGAAGATGTTTTTTGACATCATCTTTATATAGGATATTCGTAAGAATATAAATATCTTCTTTATCGATAATAGGAAGAATGCGATTCACAGTTTTTTGAATCATTGATTCTTTGTCATTTAATAAATAAAGAAATTGTTTAGGATATCTA
>CAVIPD010000062.1:0-7630 GCA_963644775.1 bacterium
TGGTGATGTCTTTTCGATATTTATTACTCTTTCATTTAAATGAATTTTGGATTTATCTAATTGTAAAATAAGAGTGTTGATATATTCTTCAGCCTTAATTGAAGTAATACCTGGAATATCAACAATCTCTTTTTGAGGATATAAATTAACTAATTGGCCACCTAAACGATTATTAGATTCGATGAGTAAATAATCATCACATTTAGATGCAAAATATAGTCCGATTGGACCGCCACCAACTATAATAACTTTCGTTTTCATGTTACAAAAATTATATCAAAGATATATAATGATTTGGGGAAAAATATGTTGAAATATAAAATCATTTCAAAAAACGAAAACGAGACACAACAATTAGCAGCTCTAATTGTCTCAAATCTTAAGCCTGGTTCAGTAGTCTTATTAACCGGTGATTTAGGCGCTGGTAAAACAACATTTGTTGCGGGTGCACTTCATCATCTTGGATATAAAGATCATGTCGTGTCTCCAACATTTAACATTTTAAAATGTTATTTTGATGTTACTCCTAATGTATTTCATATCGACGCATATCGACTCGAAGATCAAAATCACGATATTGGTCTAGAAGAATTTATCGAAGGAAGCGGCATTACATTTATCGAATGGCCGAAGTTTATTGAAGAACTCATTCCTTCAAATCATATTAGTATTGAAATTACTAGAATCGATGACAACAAACGCAACATCGTTATTAGTGATGAACTTGAAATTAACAAAGATTTATTTAAGGCTTTGGAGGCGAAATGATGTATCAATTATTGCTTGATAGCTCAAATAAATATTTATCTGTTGGACTTAGTAAAGATGGCCAACTATTTGATTCAATTTGTTATGAAGCATGGCAAAGACAAAGCGAAGTCATGGTAAGTGAAATTGAAAACATTGTAAGTAGAAATAACCTAAAGAAAGAAGACCTTGATGCGGTGGTAGTTGGCATCGGTCCTGGTTCATATACTGGTGTTAGAATTGCAATCACGATTGCTAAAACAATTGCGTATGCGTTAAAAATTAAAGTCTATAAAGTCAGTTCATTGTCTTTATTAAGAATTGATGATGAACCAACTATTTGTATATTTAACGCCAGAAGTGGACGTAGTTATTTCGGTGTATATCAAGGCAGTAAAGTTTTAAAAGAAGATTGCGTGGACACTAATGAAGTTCTTCTTGATTACATAAGTCAACACAAAGATTATAAACTCTCTGGAGATTTATCTAATTTAGGATTAGTTAGTGAGAAATTTGATTTAATCAAAAACTTAGCAGCAGGATTACATAAGGATAACTTAGTTGAAAATATTTTTATGCTTAATCCGGTCTACTTAAAGGATTTAACAAAATGATTTCTATTCGCGAAATGAATGCTAATGATCTTGATAGAGTCTATGAGCTTGAACAAGAATGCTTTATTTCTCCATGGAAGAAAAGCGATCTTGTATATGAATTAAATGAGAATCCAATAAATAAAATTTATGTTGCATTGGATAATGACCTAATTGTTGGATTTATTGATTATATGGTTACATTTAATTCTTCAACTATTTCTCAAATTGCAGTGACTTCTAAATATCGAAATCAAGGAATTGGTTCAATGCTATTAAATAAAATGTTTGAATCTCTCCCTAGTGAAAGTGAAGAAGTTGTTGAATTTGTGACATTAGAAGTTAGAAAAAGCAATCTCGCAGCAACAAATCTATATCTTAAACATGGATTTGAAATTATTACTTCTAAGCGCGCTTATTATTCAAATGGTGAAGACGCAATATATATGGTAAAGAGGATGAACTAATGGCAACAATACTTGGAATTGAATCAAGTTGTGATGAAACATCAATCGCTATTATTAAAGATGGCGAATTACTTTCTAATGTTGTCGCAACACAAATATCGATGCACCAACAATTTGGCGGTGTTATGCCCGAACTTGCTAGCAGGTTACATTGCGAAAATGTTCTTTATGTTTTAGACGAGGCTTTAAAGAAAGCAAATGTTAAACTCGAGGATATCGATGCATTTGCATTTACTCGTGGTCCAGGCTTAATCGGCGCACTCCATATTGGTATGCAAGTCGCTAAAACATTAGCTATGTTATATAACAAACCCTTGATACCGGTTCATCATTTAGCAGCCCATATTTACGCTAATGAATATGTAAAACCATTGCAATTCCCACTTCTTTCTATTGTTGTTAGCGGTGGAAATACAGAATTTGTTTATATGAAAGAATCAATGGATTTTGAAATCATTGGCGAGACAAAAGATGATGCAATCGGAGAATGCTTTGATAAAGTTGCGCGTACGGTTGGGCTTCCTTATCCGGGCGGTATTCCAATCGATAAATTATCAAAAGAGGGTAAACATACTTATAAATTACCTTTCCCACTTCATGATGATAGTTTAGATTTCTCTTATTCGGGTTTAAAGACAGCAGTTATTAACTTGGTAAATAACGAGAAACAAAAAGGTCATGAAATTAATGTTCCAGATTTATGTAAATCATTTCAAGATGTAGCAGTTGGGATGATTATGGATCGTTTAGAAAGAGCAATCAAACGTTATGACATTAAACAAGTTGTTCTTGCTGGTGGAGTCAGTGCGAACTCATATTTACGTGAACAAATGCACCTCAGACTTGATAATTCAGGTATTGATCTAATTGTTCCACCTATATGGTGCACAACAGATAATGCAGCAATGATTGCTAGACTTGCAACACATTTATACGAAATGAAAGTATTCGCAGATTCGAAAATATCATGTGACCCAAACTGGAGAATTGACAAATATAGAACATTCTAAACACTAGTTAACTAGTTTGGTATAATGTAATTAATTTGGAGGAAGTTTATGGAACCAAAAGGTGTAACTGTCGTCGATTTATATTCTTTAGTGAATCATGTCGATGATGAAAGCAAAAAAATGTTAGAATCATTAAAACTAGTCTTTGTTGAAGGATGGGTTAGAACAAATCGTGACAATGGTTCGATTGGTTTTATCGCATTAAATGACGGAACATGTTTTAAGAATGTTCAACTAGTTTATGATGATAAGGTTGAAAATTATAAGGAATTATCACATGTTAATACAGGTGCTGCTTTAGCAGTTATAGGAGAACTCGTTTTAACTCCGAACGCTAAACAACCATTTGAAATTCATGTGAAGGAATTCTCTATTGAAGGTGATGTTGATCAAGACTATCCACTTCAAAAGAAAGCACATTCCTTAGAATTTTTACGCGATATTGCTCACCTTAGACCTAGAGCAAATACATTTAACGCTGTATTTAGAATGAGAAACGCTATGTCGATGGCGATTCATGAATATTTCCAACAAAATGGATTTATGTATGTCCACACTCCAATTATTACCAGTAATGATGCCGAAGGTGCTGGTTCAACATTTAATGTTACAACTGACGATAAAGAACCATTTTTTGGTAAACCTGCTTCATTAACTGTATCTGGGCAATTACATGTTGAGCCATTCGCTTTAGCATTTAGAGATGTTTATACATTTGGCCCTACTTTTAGAGCAGAACATTCAAACACAACTAGACACGCTGCTGAATTTTGGATGATTGAGCCGGAACTCGCATTTGCAGATTTAAATGATGATATGGAATGTATTGAAGGTTGCATAAAACATTGTATTGATGTTGCTCTTCATGAATGTCCTGATGAAATGGAATTTTTTAACAATTTTATCGATAAAGGATTAAAGGATAGATTACATGCTGTTCTTCATAGTGAATTTAAACGCATAACATATACAGAAGTTATTGAAGAACTTAAAAAAGCTGTTAAGAACGGCCATAAGTTTGAAAACTCAAAGATTGAATGGGGCATGGATTTACAAAGTGAACATGAACGTTATATCACTGAACAAGTAATTAAAGGACCTGTCTTTGTCATTGATTATCCAAAAGAATTAAAAGCATTCTATATGAGACTTAATGATGATGGTAAAACTGTTGCAGCGTGTGATTTGTTAGTTCCTTATGTTGGTGAACTTGTAGGTGGTTCTCAAAGAGAAGAACGTTATGATTTACTAAAAGAACGTATGGAAGAAGTTGGATGCCTTAAAGGTCTTGAATGGTATTTAGATCTTAGAAAATATGGTGGTTGTAAACACGCTGGATTTGGTATTGGCTTTGATAGATTACTTATGTATGTAACTGGCATGTCAAACATCCGCGATGTTCAACCATATGCAAGAACACATGAACCAATCAAATATTAAAAATATGAATGAAGTAGAAAGAAGAAACGACGCTCAAATTGAAAAAGAACAAAGATCTCGCAATAGAATCTTTGTTTTAATTGTTATTATATGTGCAGCATTATTGGCTGTGTTCATTTATGAACTAACTACATTAATTCAATAGGGGGTTAACTATGAAAATTAAAAGAATCATTCCGTTAGTAGCATCAATGTTACTACTTTCTAGTTGTAGTTTTTTGAGATTTAGTTCAACTAGTTCAACCTTACTAAGCAGCTCTTCATCAACATCAACAAGTGGTTCTACAACAGTAAATCATTCCTCAACAAACGGATCTACAGGCGTAAGTGGCACAACAAGCGGGTCAGTTTCCGTTCACGATAAAGCAGAATGGACAATCTTAATTTATATGTGTGGGTCAAACCTTGAAAGTGGCTATAACGCAGAAACTTTTTCTTATGAAGATGATTATTATCTTGCCACTTCTGATATCGCTGAAATTCTTTCAGTTAGTGGTCAACCGGACGATGTTAATATCGTTATTGAGACTGGCGGTGCTAAGCGTTGGAAAACAACTTCAGCTGGTGGATATGGAATTAGCAATTCTAAATTAGGACGTTACCACGTTCAAAATCAACAACTTGTTTTGGATCAACAATTAACAAACGCTTCAATGGGCAAACAGAGTACTCTTGAAAGTTTCTTGAATTACGGTTTAACTTACTTCCCTGCTAATAAAACAGGAGTTATCTTCTGGGATCATGGTGGTGGAATGTTTGGTGTTTGTAATGACGAGAATAATGATGATGATTGCTTACTTAATAGCGAAGTTAATAGTGCTTTTGAAAGTGTATTTACAAGTAAAGGCATTAGTAAACTCGAATTTGTAGGGTATGATGCTTGCTTAATGTCGATTCAAGATGTTGCAGAATTCAATAGCTCATATTTCAACTATATGGTTTCTTCGCAAGAATCCGAAAATGGTTATGGTTGGGCTTATAGTTCATGGGTTGACGATTTGTATGCTAAGAAAACAACACCTGTTATTCTAAAAGCTATCGTCGATGGTTTTATTGCTTCAATGGGCGGAGTCGACGCTGTAGGAGAATCATACATGGGTGAATATTATCCAGCAGATCAAACTCTTTCATATCTAGATCTTTCATACATGAATGAATACAAAACTGCTTGGGAAAATCTTGCAACTCAATTAAGCACTAAAGTATCTTCAACCACTCGTTCAACATTTAGAAAAAATGTTATCGGTAAAACAAAATATTTTGCTTCAACCGATTATGATTATTTTTCTGAATATGATGTTTCACATTTCTTAACCATTTTAGGTAATAATTCAACATTTAACCCAGGTTCAACATATATTAACGCTGTTTCAACGGCATTAAACAAACTTGTCGCCTATAATGTTGCTCAAACAGATGGTGCAAAAGATGCACATGGATTATCATTCTTCTTCCCAAGTGGAAGCAGTGAATATCTTTCATATCAAAAAGAAGTTTATACGACAAATGAAACAAACTTCTCAAATTGGAGAACATTTGTAACTTCAGCCGGTGGAAGTGTTAGTTCAACATATTCTACAAGTAGTTATTGATACAAAAATGCCTAGTTAATAAACTAGGCTTTTTTATTCTGGATTAATTGGTGTTCGTGGAGCATTATCTGGATTAAATTTATCAAGTTTTTTATCAAAGATTGTTTTTGATAATTTAAATAACCTATATGAACGTGCAATATAAGCTTGAACGCATATAAGAAACCATATCCCTCCAACAAACATTCCTGGCACGAATATATATGCTCCCCAAGCATCCCATGACCAATGTGGCGATGAGTATAGTGGTGGCCAATCAGATATTATTTCATTTCCAAAGAATATTGATTTTGGTGCATTATCCCAATCGAAATGAAAGAACCATGTTCCAATACCATATTTATCAATATCGAAGACATTAACACCCCAATTATTTGTGAATATGCAATATATTAATAAAATTAATGAAGCATTTATCATTATTACAACTGGAATCCAAGCATCCTTAAACAACTTTCGATGATTCTTTTTGATACCGTATTTTCTTAAATGGTTTGGAGTGGTGATAACACCAGTTACAACAACATCGTGAACCATATCCTCCATTTTGTTTGCTTGGTGGGTCATAATTTTTTTGACGAATAGACCCACAAAACCTGCGATAACAAAAAGAAGGATTACTAGAAGTAACAAAACAATAATTAGACGTTTATCATTTTCTGTTAGCTTAATAAAACTAATCATAAAGATTCACCTCCATTATTATTGTTTTCGTTATTATCCATAGGATAATCTTCGGCAGTAGTTGAACTGCTATCTAGACTAGGTTCTTGATATTGATTATAAAAGTGTTGATTTTGTTCATTATTAGATTGAAGTTCATTATATTGACTATATTGTTGTGGTTGTTGAACATATTGATTTTGTAGCACTAACGAATTTTCAATTTGTTTAGCAAGAATTTCTTTAGCCTTTACATCTTCAGGTAAATCACCTAAAGGATATCCCCCCGCAAAGAAAATAATGATGCATCTAATGCCTATATATATAAACACCAATAGACAATAAACAAAATATATCGCCAATAGAAGCAAGAAAAATGGTAAAAGCAATATGTATAAAATCCCTTGGAAAAATACTTTAAAAAATGATGTCATACGTATTTATTGTATATCTTTCGGTTTTCTTTTCAAGAATGAGACAAGAGTAGAAATAAATGAAATCCATAACGGGGTTATTGCACATAAAAGGAGACCTGATGTTTCTTTCATTTGTGTAAAGTAAACCGCAAATATGACTGCATTAAGTATAATTCCAAACCCAAAAAGAATAAGAATTCGCCAATACTTTAGATAGATATAATCTATGATTATAAAAATACTTATATAGATGCAAATCATTAATAAAACATATGAAGCAGCAAGTGATAAAAATGAAACACCAATAATTGATAAACAAATTATTGCTAGTGCCACTTGATATATCCATTGGCGAGATTCATTAGCAATTTGATAAACACCAATTTTTCTTACTTCTTCAGAAATTATGATATAAGAAAGTGCCATTTGAATTAATGAAATGACAAAGATAAACGCAGGCACAATCACATCAACAGTGGTGGAATCTTCTAATTTAAAAAACGTCTTAAATGTCATGATAACATCAACATTAAAAATAAAATTGATTAATGGAATAAACGCCAAAGACAAACCCATTTGAATAAGAGATGATCCGAGAATTGAATAAATGGCAGGAATTCTCTTTTTTGTTAACAAACCAAATAAATATCCTGTCAATAAACTTGGTAGAACATAGAAAATGGTAGTTTCCATATTCCATAA
>CAVIPD010000062.1:7660-17641 GCA_963644775.1 bacterium
ATGTAGCAAAAGCATAAATCGGATAATATCGGTCTTTACAAAAAAGTTCAACAAGAACACTTGTTAAAGGGAGAATCAAAATCAAAAAAATAGCTATCCATGGAACAAGAGAAGTTATAACAGCAATTATGATATCAATAGCCGCCATAATTCCCATTAAGGCCATATTCTCGGCCAAAGTCTCTCTTTTAGAAAAGATTTTCATGTACAAATTGTAGCATGAAAAAAATGATTATTAGTCTCATTATTTTGCTAATAATAAAAAAGCAAACAAAAAATGTGCAATTATTTGTGTATGAGAAAAATTATTTATATACTTTTGTTTACTTCATTAATTTGTTCATGTTTTAATGCTAAAAATAAAGATTCTAATTCGACAAAAAATCACGAAGAAATTGAGAGTGAAATTACTCACGAATATAATGAAATTAATGATAAAAAAATTACGTGGAATTCAATATTTTCCCTTGCAAAAACCCAATATTTTGTATATTTCTTCTCTAAAAATTGTAGTCACTGTAATCAAATAAAAAATGATATTATCAGCTACGCATTAACTGATGAAAATTTCTATTTTGTCGAAGACTCAAAAGATACTGTTTTATTAGACGATGTGTCTCAAACTATAGGATTAAATTCAATTGATCATTTTGGCATCTTAGGGTTTCCATCATTAGTTAAAATTGAAAATAATTTTTGTGTGTTAAATATCGCAGGAGCGCACAATATTTATTTATCACTTAGTCTTTGAGTAATTAATATACTTATGGTAAAATATTACAAAGTAATAAGGTGCCTAAGTTAGATGGATTATAGAACACTACTTAATGATAATCAATTTGCTGCTGTCTCTACTGATAGTCAGTTCACTCGTATAGTCGCTGGAGCCGGTAGTGGCAAGACTAGAGTTTTAACATATCGACTCTCATATTTAATTTCAGAAAGAAATGTCGAGCCATCTTCAATCGTTGCCTTTGCTTTTACTAATAAAGTTGCAAATGAAATGAAACATAGAGCGTTATCTATTTTAAATGGAAAAGGCTCTGGTTTAACTGTTTCAACATTTCATAGTTTCTGCGCTAAGTTTTTAAGAAAGGAAATTGACGCTATTGGGTTTCCAAATAACTTCACAATTTTAGATGAAGAAGATGTTGATACTCTTATAAAGAATATTGGCGTTGATTTCGGTTATAAAAAGAATGATACAGTTGTGAAATACGCAATTGGATACATTTCTTATCATAAGTGCATTGGAAAATATCCGAGTGAGATTACTTTAGGAAATGATTATTCTGAAAATGAAAAGGTAGCATTAAAAATCTTTCATAAATACGAAGAAAGAAAAAACGAAATGCTTTCTTTAGATTTTGATGATTTACTTCTTAAAACAATCGAAATATTAGAAAACTTTGAAGACATTAAAAATAAATGGCATCGTATTATTCGTCATATTCTTGTTGATGAATTTCAGGATACAAACGATATTCAATATAAGCTTCTTAAACTCCTAATGGATGAAGGAACATCATTATATGTTGTTGGTGATCCAGATCAAACTATCTATACATGGAGAGGCGCTAACCAAGAAATTATTTTAGGATTCACTAAAGATTTCCCACTTTGCGAAACAATTATTCTTGATAGAAACTATCGTTCTACTAAAACCATTCTTGATACTGCTAATAAACTTATTTCTTATAATAAGAAAAGAGTGCCTAAAGATTTATATACTGAAAATAATATTGGCGTTCCTATTGTTGTTAAGTGTCTTTCGAAAAGAGAATATGAGGCATCATTTATTGTTGATCAAATTGAAAATTTACATTTACAGGGTGTGAAATATCAAGACATCGCTGTTTTATATCGTGCAGCATATTTAACACTTCCATTAGAAAACGAATTAATGCATAGAAGAATCCCTTATCAAATTTATGGTGGTTTGAAATTCTTCCAACGTAAAGAAATTAAAGATGTTTTAGCATATTTTAGACTTTTATATAATGTTAAAGATGACATTTCTTTTGAAAGAATTGTCAATGTTCCTAAAAGAGGAATTGGAAGTTCATCACTTGATATTTTACGTGCTGAAAAAGAAAAATACGGATTATCTTATCTAGAATATTTAGAACAAATTGAAAACTATAATACTGATTTAAAAACTAAAACTATTACTTCATTAACCTTTTTAATCAATAAATTAAACGCGACAAAAAATAAACTTATAGAAAACTTAGAAGCATACCCAAAAGTTCTCGAAGATTTTATAGTTGATATTGGTTATTACGATTATCTTGCTGATGATGATGAAAAAGCTGAAGAAAGAACAGGTAACGTTAAAGCGTTATTTGAAAACATTACTTCATTTATGAAGGATTATCCAGACTCAACATTTGATAGTTATTTGGAAAATGCCGCTCTTCAATCATCACAAGATGAAATTAAAGATTCTGATCAATTAGCATTAATGACAATCCATGTTGCTAAAGGTCTAGAATTCGATAATGTTTTTGTGATGTCGATGCTGCAAGGAATATTTCCATCTCAAAGAACAATTGATGAAAATGGTCAAAACGGTTTAGAGGAAGAAAGAAGACTTTGTTATGTTGCATTTACACGTGCACGAAAGAAATTATTTGTCACATATAACACTGGTTATTCATTTGTGCTAAATGAGTACACTCACGAATCTCAATTTATTAAAGAATCTGGTTTACAGGTTCCGAAAAATACATATCAGACAAATAAATTTAATATGGATTCATTTGGGTTTTACGCCGATAACTCTTCTCAAGGGTTTAATTCCGACATTCATATAAAATCAACAAATCAAAACGAGCATAATGATGTTGCTGAATGGAAAATTGGCGATATTGCAATTCACGAAGTCTTCGGCAAAGGAATTGTTACTAATGTAATTGATAACACAATTGTTGAAATTAATTTCTATAGTTGCGGCAAAAAATCAATACTCGCAAATCACAAAAAATTATCTAAAGAAGAAAGGGGTGGTGAAGCATGAGCGATAAAGAAAGAATAAAAGAGATTACTAAATTATTAGAGCAATATAATTACGAATATTATGTTTTAGATAATCCGAGTGTTCCTGATAGTGAATATGATCGCTTAATGAACGAATTAATTGCGATAGAAAAGGCTCACCCCGAACTAATCACACCTCTTTCACCTACTCAAAGAGTAGGAGGAAAAGTTTTATCTAAGTTTGAAAAGATAAAGCATAAAAGAATGATGCTATCTTTAGGCAACGCATTTAACGAAAAAGACATTCGCGATTTTGATCAAAAAATTCGTGATGTATTACATATTGATAAAGTTGAGTACATGTGTGAAATGAAAATTGATGGTCTTGCAATGAGTCTAGATTATATTGATGGTCATATTAACTATGCTGCAACTCGTGGAGATGGAAATGAAGGCGAAGATGTTACTAATAATGTTTTAACCATTAAATCTATTCCTACTCAAGTTAAAGAAGATAGAGACTTTGAAGTTCGCGGCGAGGTTTATATGTCTAAAAAAACTCTCGAAGAACTTAATCAAAAAAGAAGCGCTGCTAATGAAACATTACTTGCAAACGCAAGAAATGCCGCTGCCGGAAGTATTAGGCAACTGGATAGTTCGATTGCTGCTTCTCGCAAACTTGAAGCTTTCTGGTATTACTTAGTTAATGCTGATGAACTTGGTTTTAAGAAGCACAGTGATGCTTTGGATTATATTGAAAAAATTGGATTTAAAACCAATAAAGAAAGACGTATTTGCAATGGTGTTGAAGAAGTACTTTCATACATTAGTGAATACACCGAAAAACGCCCGTCTTTAGATTATGATATTGATGGAATTGTTATTAAAGTTAATGACATTTCTAAATACGACATTTTAGGTTATACAGCCAAAACTCCAAAATGGGCAATTGCATATAAATTCCCACCTGAAGAAGTTGTTGCCAAACTTGAAAACATTATTTTTACCGTAGGTAGAACTGGAAAGATTACTCCTAACGCTGTAATTATACCTACAAAAGTTGCTGGTTCAACTGTTCAAAGAGCAACGCTTCATAATGAAGACTTTGTTAAAGATAAAGGTTTGAAAATAGGCGATTATATAGTTTTAAGAAAAGCAGGCGATGTCATTCCAGAAGTTGTTCGAGCTTTGCCTGAAAAAAGAACAGGTATGGAAACCGACTTTGTTATGATTGATTGCTGCCCTGTTTGTGGATCGCCATTAGTTAAAAAGGATGTAATGCATTTTTGTGTCTCACCAACATGTCCTGCTAAACGCATTGAAAGCATAATTCATTTTGCGTCTCGTGATGCGATGGATATTGATGGAATGGGCGAGAAAGTTGTTGAAGAATTTTTTAACGAAGGATTTATTAATGGCATTCCTTCAATCTATGATTTAGCAAGATATAGAGAAAATATTATTGCTATTGATGGATGGAAAGATAAATCAATTGATAATTTATTAACAGCAATTACTAATTCTAAAGCTAATTCTTTGGAACGTTTATTGTATGGCTTAGGAATTAAAGAAGTTGGTGAAAAAACTGCCAAAATCCTTGCAAAACGTTACTTAAATCTTGATAAATTTAAAGAAATTAGCAAAGAAGAATTGATGTCTATTCCTGATGTTGGTCCTATTAGCGCAGAATCTGTTTATAACTATTTTCATAACGAAGAAAATATTTTGATGATTGAGAAATTAAGAGAACATGGTCTTAATTTTGATTATTTAGGTGTTGTAGCAATAAATGAATCATCTCCATTTTTTGGAAAGACAGTTGTTCTTACTGGCACATTAACTAAATATGGAAGAAAAGAAGCAACTGAAGTATTAGAAAATATGGGCGCGAAAGTTGCTGGCTCAGTTTCTAAAAAGACAGATATAGTTATTTATGGTGTGGAAGCAGGATCAAAACTTGATAAGGCTCACGAATTAAATATCCGCACAATGGATGAGGATGAATTTGTTTCTCTTCTTTCTAAAGAAGAATAACTGTGATATTATGAGGGACGATTATGAAAGCATATAACAAAGAAATATTAAAAGATGCAGCGCATAGATTGCTCTTCGATATGTCAGATGAAGAATTAGATACACTAATTGGTGAGTTTGACACTATCATTAAGCAAATGACTGTTATTGGTTCAAATTCTGAGATAGATAAATATGAACCAATGACTTTTCCATTTGAATGTAAAACTTCATTCCTAAGAGAAGATGTTGCTGTTGAACCACTCACTCGTGAAGAAGCTTTAAGAAACGCTAACCATAAGGCTGGTGGGCAAATTAAATTGCCGAAGGTAGTCCAATGATTAAAAATTATTGCGAATTATCAATCGAACAACTTCACGATTTATTAGTGAAGAAAGAAGTTACTCCATTAGAACTTACTAAACAGGCTCTTGAATTAGCTAAAGCTGATAAATCAAACGCGATTGAATATCTAATGGAAAAAGAAGCCCTTGAAGTCGCTTCCTCTTTAGGTGAACCTGAAGTAGATAATTTACTATGGGGCATTCCTTTTATTATCAAAGATAATTTCTCTACAAAAAATGTTCCTACTACAGGCAGCAGCAATATATTAAATGGATATGTTCCTGTATTTAATGCAACAGTTGTTGAAAAACTATATGAAAAACACGCTATTGCGATTGCAAAATCAACTCTTGATGAACTTGCTATGGGTGGAACCGGTACTACTGGTCATTTAGGAATCACATATAATCCACATGATAAATCTCATACAAGAATGGTTGGTGGATCAAGTTGCGGTAGTGCAGCTTTAACCTCGGCTGGCATTGCTCCATTTGCGCTCGGTAGTGATACTGGTGACTCAATTCGTAAACCTGCGAGTTTAGCAGGACTTGTTGGATTTAAACCAACATGGTCTAGGGTGTCTCGTTATGGATTATTTCCATTCGCACCATCACTTGATACTGTTGGATTCTTTACAAGAAATGTTTCTGACTTACCATGTCTACTTGAAGTAGTTGCAGGTAGAGATGATAAGGATTCAACATCATCTACATTACCGGTAGGTGATTATCATTCTCACATTAAAGATTCAGTTAAGGGTTTAAAAGTTGCTGTTATAAACCAAGTCCTTAAATCATTTAAAGATAAAGATGTTCTTGCTTCATTTGATAAGAGTGTTGAAGACCTTAAAGCTAAGGGCGTTATTGTTAATTATGTTGATTTAGATAATGATATTTTAACTTCTTTGTTCCCAACCTATTTTGTTATTTCGTGCGCTGAAGCAACAAGCAATAATGCGAATCTTGACGGCATTAAATTTGGTCCATATTATGATGCAAAATCATATGAAGAAGTCATTATGAACGCTAGAACAAAAGGCTTTAGTGAACTTATTAAACGTAGATTTGTTTTTGGTTCTTTCTCATTAATGAGTGAAAACCAAAATGACCTATTTATTAGAGCACAAAGAAATAGAAGAAGAATTGTTGAATCAATTAATAAAATTCTTGAAGATAATGATTTTATCTATTTGCCAGCTGCTCCATCAATCGCACCTAAATTTACTGATAAAAGCGATAAGCTATCAGATGAATATTTAATTGCTGATAATCATCTATGTATTGGTAACTTTACAGGTTTACCATCCTTAACATTACCTATTGGTATAAAAGATGGAATGCCATTTGGTGCAAATATTACAGGAAGAGCTTTTGAAGAAGCCAAGGTTTTCCAAATTAGTTATGCTATCGAAGAATCAACCGGCTTAAAAGGCTTATATGCGAAAGGAGAATAGAAAATGGAATTCGAACCAGTTATCGGACTAGAAATTCACGTCGAATTAAAAACGAATAGTAAGATGTTTTCTAATGCTCCTGTTTCATATGGAAAAGAGCCAAACACTCAAATAGTTCCTCTTGATATGGCTTTCCCAGGAACAATGCCTACTGTAAATAAAAATGCAGTTATATACGCTATCCGTGTTAGCAATGCATTACATATGAATATTGATCAAGAAATTCACTTTGATCGTAAAAATTATTTTTATAGTGATCTTCCAAAGGGATATCAAATTACTCAAAATCGTCGTCCAATTGGATCAGAAGGTTATCTTGAAATTGAAGTTGATGGTAAAACTAAAAAGATTGGTATTGAAAGACTTCATATGGAAGAAGATACATGTAAACAATTACACTTTAATGACTTTACGTTATTAAATTACAATCGTGCCGGCACTCCATTAATTGAAATTGTTTCTAAACCAGAACTTAGAAGTGGTGAAGAAGCAATGAAATATGTGGAAACTATTCGTTCTATCGTTGTTTATTCAGATGTTAGCGATGGCAAGATGGAAGAAGGTAGTCTACGTTGCGATGTTAATGTCTCAATTAGACCAAAAGGTAGTGAGAAATTTGGCACTAAAGTTGAAATCAAAAATATCAACTCAATCTCCTATATTCAAAAGGCAATCGATTTTGAAGTGAATAGACAAACAAAATTACTTTTAGCAGGTGAAAAAATTCAACAAGAAACACGTCGTTATGACTCGACCAAAAATGAAACAATTTTGATGCGTGTTAAAACTGACGCAGTTGATTATAAATATTTCCCTGAAGATAACATTACTCCGATTGTATTAAGCGATGAATTTGTGAAAGACGCAATTGCATCTTGTCCAGAACTTGCTGAAAGCAAGAAAGTTAGATATATTAAGCAATTTGGATTGAATGATTATGATGCATCATTACTAATTGCAGATAAAGATGTTTCAGCCTATTTTGATGAATTAGTGAAGTTTACTAAAGCATATAAATTAGCAGCCAACTGGGTTAATGTTGATGTTGCTTCATATTGTAATAAAAACTTCACAACTATTGTTTCATTTCCAATTAGTCCAAAAGATTTGTCTGAACTTATTGAACTCGTTAATAAAAATGACATAAATTCAAATCAAGCAAGAGATGTTTTTACTGCTATGTTAAAAGATAATATTTCTGCTAGCGACGCAAAAGCAAAACTTGGTATTACTTCTCAAATTTCTGATGTTGATTTCGTAACTAAAATTATCAATGAAGTTTTATCCGAAAATCCTCAAGCTATTGTTGACTTTAAAGATGGCAAAGGTAGAGCCTTAGGATTCCTAATTGGTCAAGTCATGAAAAAAACACAAGGCAAAGTTAATCCTAAACTTACCAATGATTTATTACTAGAAGAGTTAAAAAAGAGGTAATTTGCAGTGATTTTTAAAGAAAAAGTATTAGTTACAGGCGGTTGTGGCTATATTGGTAGTCATACTTGTTTATACTTAATCGATAATGGTTATGAACCAATCATTGTTGATAATCTTTGCAACTCTAAAACCGAAGTCTTAAATCGCATCGAAAAGATTTGTGGATTTAAGCCAAAATTCTATGAACTCGATGTTAGAGATGAAAACAAATTAGACGCTGTTTTTAATGAACATAAAATTGCTTCAGTAATTCACTTTGCAGGACTTAAAGCTGTCAGTGAATCTGTTGAAAAACCTGATTTATATTATGACAATAACATCGGTTCAACAAATGTGCTTTTAAAAGTTATGAAAAAGCACGGTGTAAAAAATTTAATTTTCTCATCTAGCGCAACTGTTTATGGAAATCCTAAGCGTGTGCCAATTGTTGAAACTGACGAGATTGGTGAAGTTACAAATCCATACGCTGAAACAAAAGTTAAGATTGAATATTTATTACATGATCTTTCTACGCAAGATTCTTCAATGAATATCGGAATACTTCGTTACTTTAATCCAATTGGAGCACATAAATCTGGTTTAATGGGTGAAGATCCAAAGGGTATACCAAATAATTTAATGCCTTACGTTACTCAAGTGGCAATCGGACTTAGGGATCATTTAAGTGTTTTCGGTAATGATTATCCAACAAGAGATGGAACATGTATTCGTGACTATATTCATGTTTGCGATTTAGCTCGTGGTCACGTTTTAACGCTTAAGAAACTTCATGAAAATCCAGGTTTAGTTATTTATAACCTTGGAACAAGTGTAGGAACAAGTGTCCTTGAATTAGTTAAGGCTTTTGAAAAAGCAAACAATATAAAATTAAAATGGGAATTTGCCGCTCGTAGAGCAGGTGATATTCCAGAATGTTATGCAAATTGTGATAAAGCATATAAAGAAATAGGCTTTAAAGCTGAATACAACATTGTTGATTGTTGTAAAGATGCCTGGAACTGGCAAAGTAAGAATCCAAAAGGATTTAACTAAAGGAGTAAATTATGGCAAGAGAAGAAATTAAACTCACCAATAAGTTTGATGAAACAATTTATGGTTATGCTTGGACTATCGAAAAACCTAAAGCAAATCTAATTATTGTTACAGGAATGGAAGAATATGCATTACGTTATGATGAATTCGCAACATTCCTTAACAAAAATGGTTATAACGTTTATTGCATGGACCATTATGGACAAGGCTTAAATGCTGAAACAGAAGCTAGTTTAGGTATTTCGCCAAAAAATGCTTTTTCAAAAGCGGTTAAAAATATTGATCAAGTTGTTACATCTTGTCGTGTATCACTTCTTCCTACTTATATCTTTGGACATTCAATGGGCAGTTTCATGGTTCAAGATTACATTCAAAGATTCACTAACCATATTAATAAAGTAGTTATATGCGGTTCTAACGGACCTAACGCTATTCCATCATATTTGTTTGGTAGATTTTTAACGCTAATTACAACAAATAAAAAGAATAGAAACCAAAAAGCTAAACTAATGTCAAAATTAGTATTTGGCATGTACGCAAAAAACGTGAAAAATGCTAAGACACCATTTGATTGGCTTAGTGTTAACGAAGAAAATGTTCAAAAATATGTTGCTGATCCTTATTGTGGTTATGGTTCATCAAAAGGTTTTTTCTATGAATTTATGAAAGGGAATAGACGTTTATATAAACGTAAATTCCTTAAAAAGATTCGCAAAGATATGAAT
>CAVIPD010000063.1:0-5570 GCA_963644775.1 bacterium
CCTTTGGGTCTTTTTTTATACTTCGAATTTTTATATAGTTTTAAATAAAAAAGTATTGTGAAGTGAACTGGACCTCATTTAGTTTACAAAAAAGAAAAAGTGCCTCTTATTGAAGTGACCCCCAATTTGGACGCTTCAATAAGAAAGCGAAAGACAAAAATCTTTTAGTTTCCTGTTAGATATATGTTTTCTTTTATAGTTATAGTGTTCAACCTAATTAACTCGATATTTTTTATTAAATGATTCATTATCTGAATTGGCTTCTTTTTCTAGATTAAATTCATGCTCATCAATCAACTATTGAAATACAGCCAGCTAAATCTTTAACAATCATCATTCGATTATCGAAAGTTTGAATAATTAAATATTTGTTCAGCTATAAAAAGAACAATTTTATTATGCATTGTCACTTAGTAATATTTGCTCTTTTATGTTATAGAGCGAGCTTTATGAAAGAAACGTCTAGAAATGTTTCCAATAAAGTTATTTAACAACTCTAAATCAGGAGTGGGTTTAATATATTTTTGCCTAAATAAAAATGCGAAAACTTTTTGTTCGTAATAAATCTCTCTTTTTTAAGAATTATAAACAAAGATGAATACACTTTCTTTTTAAAAAAAGTTAACAAATAAAGCAATCTAATAAGAAAAATTTTAAATTTTATATAAATACTGAACTCTAACGTGCGAATCACATTTATATATTTAAATAAAAAATATTTGACTATGCGCGTATAAGGTTGTATTATCTTATTCAGTTATGCATGACCCTAAGGGTCTTATTATTTACGGATAATTAAGACACACCGGGAAATGTGTGCATAATAGGATTCATTGAAAGGAGGACAATCAATGCCAACTATTAATCAATTAGTTAAGAATGGTCGTTCACGCGGCGCTAAAAAATCAAAATGTCCAGCTCTTGGAAAAAGATTCAATTCACTCAAAAGCCGTGAAACAGATCAACCTTCTTCCCAAAAAAGAGGAGTTTGCACCCGTGTCGGTACAATGACACCTAAAAAACCAAACTCAGCTCTTCGTAAATACGCTCGTGTTCGCTTAAGTAATGGTTATGAAGTTACAGCTTACATCGGTGGTGAAGGACATAACTTACAAGAACACTCCACAGTTATTATTCGTGGTGGACGTGTCAAAGACTTACCAGGTGTTCGTTATCACATTGTTCGTGGTACACTCGACTGCGCTGGTATTGAAGCTAGACGTCAAGGACGTTCTCAATACGGTACAAAGAAACCAAAATCAAGCAATTAATAACGAAATATAGATTTTAAGAAAGGAGATTACAATATGCCACGTAAAGGTAGTGTTGCAAAACGTGAAGTCTTACCAGATCCAATATATAACTCAAAATTAGTTACACGTTTAATCAATCGTATTATGATCGATGGTAAAAGAGGCACAGCCCAAACCATTCTCTATAATGCTTTCAAACAAATTGAAAAGACAACTGGTAAACCAGCAATGGACGTCTTTGCAACTGCAATTAATAATATTATGCCAGAAGTCGAACTTAAAGTTCGTCGTATTGGCGCAGCCAACTATCAAGTCCCAGTTGAAGTTTCTTCTGAAAGAAAAGTTACACTCGGTCTTCGTTGGTTAGTTACCTATGCTCGTTTAAGAAATGAAAAATCAATGGAAGCTAAATTAGCAGCCGAAATCATTGATGCAGCAAACGGCACAGGCGCTTCAGTTAAGAAAAGAGAGGATACGCATAAGATGGCAGAAGCCAACAAGGCGTACGCTCATTATCGTTGGTAGGAGTTTAAATTATGGCTCGTGAATATGATTTAGCTCATACCAGAAATATCGGCATCATGGCCCACATTGATGCTGGTAAAACAACAACAACAGAAAGAATTCTTTATTACACAGGCAAAATCCATAAAATTGGTGAAACTCACGAAGGTGCAGCCACAATGGACTGGATGGCCCAAGAACAAGAAAGAGGTATTACAATTACTTCAGCTGCTACCACAGCTTTCTGGAAGGGCAACCGTATTAACATTATCGACACTCCGGGTCACGTCGACTTCACCGTTGAAGTTGAACGTTCACTTCGTGTTCTTGATGGTGCTGTTACAGTTCTCGATGGTAAAAATGGTGTTGAACCACAAACAGAAACAGTTTGGAGACAAGGAAGTAAATATGGTGTTCCACGTATTGTCTTTGTTAACAAACTAGACGCTATCGGCGCAGACTTTGAAATGTCAGTTCGTTCATTACACGAACGTTTAGCTGCTAATGCTGCTGCTGTTCAATACCCGATTGGAATTGAATCATCTCTTAAAGGCGTTATTGATATTATCGAAAGAAAAGCTTGGACTTATTCTTCAGATAAAGATGATGCTCCAGTAGAAGGAGAAATTCCAGCAGAATATGTCGACAAGGTTGAAGAACTTCGTCAAAAACTTCTCGAAGCTATCGCAGCATTCGATGATGACTTAATGATGCTTGTTCTTGAAGGCGAAGAAGTCCCAGTCGATATGATCAAAAAGACAATTCGTAAAGCCGTTTTGACAGGTGAATTCTTTCCAGTCTTCTGCGGTAGTGCGTATAAAAATAAAGGCGTTCAAATGTTACTTGATGGTGTCGTTGATTACTTACCAAGTCCACTTGATATTCCTGAAACTGTCGGCGAAGACGAAGTTGGAAACAAGGTTCCATGTAAACCAGATGATAAAGAACCACTTCGTGCTTTAGCATTCAAGATTGCAACAGACCCATTCATTGGTCGTCTTGCATATGTCCGTATTTATAGCGGCACACTTAAATCAGGTTCTTATGTCCTCAATTCAACAAAAGGCGAAAAAGAGCGTATTGCTCGTGTCGTCTTAATGCACTCGAACCATAGAGAAGAAGTTGACGCTCTTCACGCCGGAGATATCGGCGCAGTTGTCGGACTTAAAAATACAACTACAGGTGATACACTTTGTGATGAGAACAATCCATTAATTCTTGAAAGAATGGAATTCCCAGAACCAGTTATTGAAGAAGCTGTAGAGCCAAAATCAAAAGCTGACCAAGAAAAGATGGGCATTGCCCTTCAAAAATTGGCAGAAGAAGACCCAACATTCAAAGTTCACACAAACATTGAAACAGGTCAAACCATTATTGCTGGTGTCGGTGAACTTCACCTTGATATCATCGTTGATCGTATGCGTCGTGAATTCGGCGTTCAAGTTAACGTTGGTAAGCCACAAGTCGGTTATCGTGAAACAATTCGTCAAACAGCCGAATGTGAAGGTAAGTACATTAAACAATCCGGTGGTCGTGGACAATATGGTCACGTTTGGATTCGCTTTGAACCAAATCCAGGCAAAGGCTTCGAATTTGTCGACGCTGTTGTCGGTGGAAGTGTTCCTAGAGAATACATTCGTCCAACCGAAGATGGATTAAAAGATGCTCTTAATAGAGGTCTTGTTGCTGGCTATCAAGTTATTGATGTTAAGGCAACATTGTTCGATGGTTCTAGCCATGATGTTGATAGTAGTGAAGCTGCTTATAAAATCGCCGCTTCAATGGCTCTCAAAGAGGCTGCCAAGAAATGTAACCCAGTTATTCTTGAACCTATCATGAAAATCGAAGTTACAGTTCCAGAACAATATTATGGTGATGTTGTTGGTGATATTTCTCGTCGTAGAGGCAATATGACTGGCGAATCACAAAGAGGTAACGCTAAGATTGTTGAAGCTGAAGTACCTTTAGCAGAAATGTTCGGTTACGTTACAGACTTACGTAGCTTCACCCAAGGTAGAGGAAACTACACTATGCAGTTTGATCACTATGGTGAATGTCCACGTTTCGTCCAAGATGAAATTATCAAAAAATCAGGAATGAGTAATAGATAATCTCATCTAAACACTAATGTGTTGATTAAAATAAAAAATTGCTATATTATGATTTCGTTGATTAACTAACGAAACAATAGGAGGAAATTAGTTATGGCAAAAGCAAAATTTGATAGAAGCAAACCACACTTAAATATTGGTACTATCGGCCACGTTGACCATGGTAAAACAACATTAACTGCTGCTATCACAAACTACCTTGCTAAGCAAGGCGGAGCTGAGGCTAAAGCATATGATCAAATCGATGCTGCTCCAGAAGAAAAAGCCCGTGGTATTACAATTAATACTGCTCACATCGAATACGAAACAGCAAAACGTCACTATGCTCACGTTGACTGCCCGGGACACGCTGACTATGTCAAGAACATGATTACCGGTGCTGCTCAAATGGATGGTGGTATTCTCGTTGTCGCAGCTACAGATGGTGTTATGCCACAAACACGTGAACACATTCTTCTTGCTCGTCAAGTTGGTGTTCCATACATTGTTGTTTTCTTAAACAAATGTGACCTTGTTGATGACCCAGAACTCATCGACATCGTTGAAATGGAAGTTCGTGAACTCTTAACAAAATACGACTTCCCAGGAGATTCAGTCCCAGTCATTCGTGGATCAGCTAAAGTTGCTCTCGAAGGCGGAGATGATACCTGCATTAAGGAACTTATGGATGCTGTTGATTCATACATTCCAGTTCCACAACACGATAAGGATAAACCATTCCTTCTCCCAATCGAAGACGTTCTCACAATCACAGGTCGTGGAACAGTTGTTACTGGTAGAGTTGAACGTGGTATTATCAAACTCAATGACGAAGTTGAAATCATTGGTATCAAAGATACACAAAAATCAGTCGTCACAGGTCTTGAAATGTTCAGAAAATTACTTGACTTCGCAGAACCAGGAGATAACGTTGGTGTTCTTCTCCGTGGTATCAACCGTGATCAAGTTGTTCGTGGACAAGTTCTTGCTAAACCAGGATCAATTACCCCACACACCAAATTCAACGCTTCTGTCTACGTTTTAAAGAAAGAAGAAGGCGGACGTCATAAAGCATTCTTCAGCAATTATCGTCCACAATTCTATTTCAATACAACAGACATTACAGGTGTTATTACACTTCCACAAGGTGTTGAAATGGTTATGCCAGGTGATAACGTTGAAATTACAGTTGAACTTATTCACCCAGTCGCAATTGAAAAAGGTACCAAATTCTCAATCCGTGAAGGCGGACGTACAGTTGGTTCCGGTTCAGTTACAAACATTGTTAAATAATTGTCAATCAATTTAAATTAGACCACTTCGGTGGTCTTTTTTATTATTTATATTTGCAATTTTTATTAAATGACAGCATTATAAATAATAATGGAAAAGTTAGTTAAATATTCTTTACCTAGACATACAATTCTTGCAAAACAAACAAGTAGATACGCTGCTGCAATTATTGATATAGCTTTTGGTTTAGTGTTTTTTCTAATCTTTTATTTTGGATGCTTTAATCTTATTTTTACAAATACAATGACTAATGCTTATGAGTCACAATTATCAACATGGCAAATTAAATCTCATCTAATTTATTATGATGAAACTACTAATGAGACAAAAATTTATTCATCCACTGATGACTACAAAGTATATGAAATTCCAATTAAATATTATTATTTAAATTACCTTACTGGTAAAGATATCGAAAACAAAGAAAGAG
>CAVIPD010000064.1:0-16926 GCA_963644775.1 bacterium
AGTACAGCATTCATTGAGACATTTAAAATAGTATTCATGAACGTGACAGTTAAAAGAAGCTTATATGACTTATAATCAAGAATCATATAAATTACTGTTTCAATTGCTAACGTAATAAATAAATTAAGAACGATATAAATAATCATTATCTATATTATACAAAAAAAGAGTCGATTGAATCGACCCTTTATCTAAACTGCAGAATTTTTAGTTTCTTGATATTTTTCTCTATTAAGTTTAAGAGCTTCAATAAAATCTTTAGGAATAGAGATATCTTTCATGACTCCACTGATTCTATCAATATTAAGCTTTTTCATTAATGAGAGATTAAATGATGAACGTGAATCATTCACCGCAATATAAAGATGTTTTCCTATAAAAGCGTAATAAACCTTCCCTCTAAATAAGGATTCAAGTTCAAGCATCTTTTCTTGGACTTGAGGAGTTAAAACATAAAAGGCAGTTAATTGATCAGTCGCATGAGTTTTAAATTTCTTATTAAAAGCAACTGATTCAAGTTCGACTTTTTGAAGTTTAGTAAATGTGAAATCAAAAATACCAGATTTTTCAATAACGCGGACTTCGCCTTTAAATTCTCTTGGGAAAGAAAAATCAAAATATCTTCCTTTCGCGTATGTTGAATAATAAACGTTTCCATCTTTATCAACACTTATTCTTTCAAGTTGATAATCCATCATTGAAAATGATGTTTGACCATATGTAGCTTCGAGTAAATGATTACAAGTATATCTATCAGGTCTTTGAAAGAATCTAGGCTTCATAAATTCATCTTGAGAATAGCCTTTACTAGGATAAAACTTTGATCCAGGATAAGCATTCTCTAAGAATTTAGGCATTATTTGTTCATGAAATACCTTTTTCCATTTCTTATTAATATGAGTCATGATGATAATACAAACAATCATCCCAATAATAAAGACTCCACTAACAATCATGAATGCTAAAGAGTTATTTAAAACAAATAATATTGAAAAAGTAATTGATATAGCGATGCAACCTAGCATCGATAACAAACAAATTAAATTCTTTTTAGCGATTTTAGCCCTTATAGGCTCAAATTGAGTGATGATATCATCCATTTATTAGAACTCAATTTTAACGTCTTCACGTTTAGATGCTTCTGCTTCGAAGAAATCTTTCTTTGTCACACCAATATGACGAGCGACAATGCTTGATGGCCATGAAACGACTTTATCGTTTAATTCACGGACATTGCTATTATAAACTCTACGAGCGGCTTGAAGTTGTTCTTCAACATCAAATACTTCATGTTGTAAATTAGCAAAGTTTGCACTGGCTTTTAAATCAGGATATTGTTCCATAACAACATTAACTGAATCAAAAGCTTTGCTAATTTCTCCTGCATAAGCTGATTTTTCAGCCATTGAAGCGCCTTTTGATGGTTGTCTCATAGAAATAATCTTCTCAAGCGTTTCTGATTCGTGTTTGGCGTATCCTTTGACAACTGCAATTTCTTTTATGAGTAAATCATAACGTTTTGTTAACGCAACATCGATTCCTGATGAACCTTCTTCAACTTTAATAACAAGGCGACGAAGTGAGTTACCACAGTTAATTCTCCAAATAAGAATAATTAGTCCAACTAGGACAAGAACTGAAACTACAACAATTAGAACTATTAACCATGTGTCCATAAATAATTCCTCCTTATTTTTCTTTATTAGTATAACAAATATAAGCACTCATTCAATAAAAAAAGGAACAATTTCTTGTTCCAATTTTTAGATTCAAATTAATCAACAAATGCGACGATGACGACTTGTGCATTATCTCCGCGGCGAACGCCAGCTTTGAGGGCACGAGTATATCCGCCATTACGTGATGCATAACGTGGACCAATTACGCTGAAGAGTTTGCTAACTGCTTCTCCTGAGCGAAGAACTGATGCGGCTTGACGACGAGCGTGTAAGTCGCCACGTTTTGCTAATGTGACTAAGTGATCTGTTAATGATTTTAATTCTTTAACCATTCCACTTGTAACACTAACGCGTTCACACATGACCATTGAGGTAGCAAGTGTTCTTAATTTGTTTTCGTGTTTTGATTTGGTATATCCGGCTTTAAAGCGAACACCGGTTTTGCCATGAACATTTTTACGTCCTTGTGCTGCCATATAATCTTATCTCCTTATTCCGGAATAAAATCGCGGAAACTTAAACCTTGTTCGGTGAGTTTCTCTTTGACTTCCTTGAGTGATTTCTTACCGAGATTTCTGACTTTCATCATTTCATCTTCGGTCTTTTGTGTTAATTCTGCCACTGTTGCGATTCCGGCTCTCTTTAAGCAGTTATAACTTCTAACTGAGAGATCAAGATCTTCAATTGGCATATTTTCAAACTTATTCTCTTCGACTTTTTCTTCTTGTTTAAGCATATCGATTGTTTCGACTGTCTTTTCAAGTTCGACGAATGGTTTTAAGTTAACAACAAGCATTTCTGCTGCTAAAGCAACAGCTGTTTGCGGAAGAATGCTTCCATCAGTCCAGACTTCAAGAGTGAGTAAGTCAAATCTTGAGTCATGGCCAACACGTGTTGGTTCGACTGAATAGCTTGCACGTGTAACAGGTGAATAGTTTGAGTCAGTTGTGATGGCTGTACCGCTTGAAGAAACGATTCTTTCTTTAGCGTGTTCAGCTTTATTCATATCACTTGTGACATAGCCACGTCCATTACGTGCGTAAACAGTCATATTGAGTGTTCCGCCTTCTGCGACGTGAGCAATAACAAGATCAGGGTTAATAACTGATACTTGAGCAGGTAAAACTAAGTCAGCTGCTGTAACAGTCTTTGGTCCTTTAACTGATACTGTTAATGATTTAACTGAGTTATCGTCATCTGAAATCTTAAGAACAAGATCTTTGAGATTTAAGATGATAGCGGTAACGTCTTCTTCAATGCCTTCTAAAGCAGAGAATTCATGCTTGGCACCTTCAATTTCGACAGAGTAAACGCTTGCGCCAGGAAGGCTTGCAAGAAGAATTCTGCGAAGTGAATTACCAATTGTGAGTCCAAATCCTCTTTCAAGAGGTTCAATAACGAACTTACCATAATTTGTAGCTTCGTCGACCTTAGCGATCTTAAAAGCTGTTTTTTCGAATGGCTTTGCTAAATTTGACATATTGATTTCCTCCTAATATTAGCCGCGAGGTCTCTTTGGTGGGCGGCATCCGTTGTGTGGAACTGGTGTTGAATCAGTGATGGTTAAGACTTGTAGTCCTGCAGTTGCAAGAGCACGAACTGCTCCTTCTCTACCTGGGCCAGGTCCTTTGACATCGACATCAACTTGGCGAAGTCCTTGATCAAATGCTACTTTTGCAGCTGCTTCACCAGCGAGTTGTGCAGCAAATGGTGTGGATTTCTTTGCACCTTTGAAGCCTAATGCACCTGCACTAGACCATGCAATGACGTTGCCTTTTTCATCAGAGATTGTGATGATTGTGTTATTAAAGGTGCTATGCACATGTGCTACGCCTTTAGTAAATGCACGTTTAATTTTTTTCTTACGTGCTGTAGTTTTTGTTGCCATGAACTAAGCTCCTTTCATTAACCTTGTGTTGCCACTTTCTTGTTGGCGACAGTTTTACGTTTACCCTTACGTGTACGTGCATTTGTACGTGTACGTTGGCCGTTAACTGGTAGACCCTTACGGTGTCTCATACCACGATAACAACCGATTTCTGTTAAACGTTTAATATTTAAAGCGACTTCTCTACGTAAGTCACCTTCGACTTTGTATTTAGCGATTTCTTGACGAATTGCACTTAATTGTTCTTCAGTTAAGTTTTTAACACGAATGTTTTCGTCAACTTTAGCTGCTTTACAAATCTTTTTGGCGGTTGTATTTCCAATACCATAAATGTATGTGATTGAAATAACAACTCTCTTATCATTTGGGATATCAACCCCGACAATACGTGCCATTAATGATTTCCTCCTAATTATTAACCTTGGCGTTGTTTGTGCTTAGGATTTTCACAAATGACCATGACTTTGCCATGGCGTTTGATAACCTTGCACTTATCGCACATTGGTTTGACTGAAGGTCTTACTTTCATAATATTTCCTCCTAGTAGGCTGTGCTACTTTTAGTTTTTGTATCTAAATGTGATACGCCCGCGTGTTAAATCATACGGTGAAATTTCGACTGTAACTCTATCGCCTGGTAAGATGCGAATGTAATGCATGCGGATTTTACCAGAAACGCAGGCCAGAATTACGACTCCGTTTTCAAGCTTTACTCTAAACATTGTGTTAGGCAAAGTTTCAACAACTGTCGCTTCCACCTCGATGACTCCTTCTTTTGCCATTGAAGAATTCCTCCTTATTTCGTTAGAATTTCGAATCCATCTTTTGTAATAACAATGGAATTCTCATAATGGCTAGATAATTTGCCATCTTTCATTTTTGCAGTCCAACCATCCCTAAGGACTCTAACTGCAAAATGCCCTTCTGCTACCATTGGTTCGATAGCTAGGCACATTCCCTCTTTAAGCACTGGACCTGTACCAGCTGCTCCATAATTTGGAATATATGGATCTTCATGTAGATGAGAGCCAATTCCGTGCCCTGTATATTCTCGTGGAAGGGAATAACCATGAGCTTCGCAATATTCTTGTATTGCGTGAGAAATATCACCTAAGTGTGCTCCAGGACGAGCATGCTTAACTCCTTCAAAGAAGCTTTCCTCTGTGACTTTAATAAGTCTTAAGGCATTTGGTGAACAAACTCCTACTGGATATGTTCGACATGCATCACCCACGTATCCATTAAGTGTTGCGCCAACATCGACTGAAACAATATCTCCTTCGCGAAGAACTCTATGCTTAGATGGAATTCCATGAACAAGTTCTTCATTAACTGAGACGCATACCGCTCCAGGATAACCTGAGTAATTTAAGAAGGTTGGATAGGCACCATTGTCCCTAATAATCTTCTCGCACATGTCAGCGATATCTTGAGTAGTTAGGCCAGGTCGGATTTTATCTTTGATACCTTCGAATACGAGGGCAACAACGTGTCCGGCCTTAGCCATAAGTTCTACTTCTCGTTGTGATTTGATGATAATCACAATTAATCCTCCATTAGATTATTAATATCTTCCATTAAGGCATCTACACCTTTCATGCCGTCAAGAGTGTGTAGTAATCCTTTTTTGTTATAGAAGTCTAATAAAGGCTTTGTTTGATTGTCATAATGAACAAGTCTAACTTCTAAAGCGTCCTTATTATCGTCTGGGCGTTGAATAAGTTCTCCCCCACAGATATCACAAATACCTTCAACTTTAGGTTTACGGTTATCTTTATGATATGGCGCACCACAGGACTTACAAACAAGTCTACCTGTGATACGACGAATAAGTTCATCTTTAGGAGTGTTAATACTAATGACAATCCCGATTTCTCGACCAATCTCTTTAGTCAATGCTTCAAGCGCTTCTGCTTGTGGAATTGTTCTAGGGAAACCATCAAGAAGATAACCTTTTGCACAGTCATCTTTTGATAATCTTTCTTTAACTAGACCAATTGTCACTTCGTCAGGGACAAGATGTCCATCATTAATGTATTCTTCAGCAATTCTACCAAGTGGTGTTTTTTCTGCGATAGCTTCGCGGAACATATCACCTGTTGAAATGTGAGGAATATTGTATGAAGCAATAATCTTCTTTGCTTGGGTTCCTTTTCCAGCACCTGGAGGACCCATAATAATCATGTTTAATTTGTTTGCCATAATTAACCTCTTCCTGCTGTCGCTTGAACTTCATCATATGTCTTACCAGCAAGTAAGCCATCAATTTGATTCATAATTTCGATTGAAACACCGACAGCGATGATTAATCCAGTACCACCAATAGCAAGAGATGAGTTGTCACCGAAGATGCCTGAGAGAGTTAAGACAACCGGCAATGCAGCGATAAACGCTAATGCGATTGAACCGATGCATGTAACACGATTGACGACTTTCTTGACGTATCTTTCAGTTTCATTTCCTGGACGAATTCCTGGAATATAGGAACCATTCTTACGGAAGTTCTCTGCTAAGTTCTCTGGATCGATTTGAAGTGTTGCATAGAAGAATGAGAACAATAATATTAGGGTAATATAAATGATAAGACCCCATGGCATTTGCCAAGTGGAACCGTCGAACCACGGCATAGTAACAGTTTCACTATATGAGAATATTTTTAGCCATTCTGCTGAAGTGTCGCTTGTGATAAATGAAGCGATAACACTTGGTGCCATCATAATAGATGACGCGAAGATAACAGGAATGACTCCGGCGGAGTTAACCTTAATAGGCAAAAAGCTTGCTTTCGCCATCGAGGCTGTTTGGCCACCACTTTTTCCACTGTGTTGTACAGGTATTTTTCTTACTGATAATTCAATAAAGACAACGAACGCTAATATGAGTAAGAACGCAAGTATATATAAGGCAAACTGGAATGAACCTTTAACAAGTTCAGGAGTTTCCTTATAGTAACTTGGGTTAATCCAAGTATTAAATGCTGTTGAAATTTGAATTGGTAAATTACGAACACAACCAGCGAAGATGATAACGGAAATACCGTTTCCAAGACCTTTTTCAGTGATTTGGTCACCAAGCCACATAACAGTCATAGCTCCTGCGAGCATAATGCAAATGATATATGCATATGTCCAGAAGTTTGGAGTCATGTTCATCTTGATGTATTCACTGTTCTCCATGGTTTTGATAATGCCATATGCTTGAACTGCACCAAGCATTAATGTCAAATATCTTGTAGCCATCTCAGTTTTCTTTCTACCATATTGACCTTGCTTAGAAAGTTCAGTCAAGGCAGGAAGAACATCCTTTTGAAGTAATTGGATAATAATTTGAGCTGTAATGTATGGAGAAACTCCTAGAGCAAATATGGAGAAGTTAGATAATGCTCCACCTCCAAGAAGATCCATGAGAGCAACTGCACTGGAACTATTTAAAGCTTCAGATAATTGCCCTTGTGGTGTAACTCCAGGAACGGTAATCGCCGCACCAATACGAATAACAAGAAGAATCATTATCGTAAAGAATATACGACCAACGATTTCCTTGTTTTTGAAGATTGAGGCGATTTTTTTCATATTAGATCACCTCAGCCTTACCACCAGCATCAACAATTGCTTTTTCAGCACTCTTAGAAAATTTGTGAGCTTTAACAACAAGTTTTTTTGTTAATTCACCGTTTCCAAGAATTTTAATTCCGTCATATTCTTTTTTGACGAGACCGTTTTCAATTAATAATGTTGGGGTGACTTCACTTCCGTCTTTAAACATATTAAGTGATGATATGTTGACGACTGCGTAATTGACGCGTGAACCGTTCTTAAAACCAAATTTTGGTAAGCGACGATATAAAGGAGTTTGACCACCTTCAAATCCAGGGGCTTTTAAGCCACCAGAACGTGATTTTTGTCCTTTGTTACCAGTACCGGCATTTTTACCGTTACCAGAACCGACGCCTCTACCTTTACGATAAGATTTTGTCTTAGCGCCTTTGGCATGTTCGAGTTCATTGAGTTTCATAATTGCACCTCCCTTAAATTTAAATTTGTTATAGGTTTATAAATGATTTATTTAGCTTGCTTTCCACGAAGTGCTTGAACTTGTGAATAAGATTTAAGACCTGTTAAACCATTTGTGGTTGCGCGGATAACATTGATTGCAGCGCGTGAACCATAAACCTTTGAAGTGACGTTACGAATTCCTGCGAGTTCGAGAATAGCACGAACTGGGCCACCAGCAATAATTCCTGTACCTTCAGGGGCTGGTTTGAGGAAGACGTGGCATGCACCGAAATTGCCAATTGTTTCGTGAGCGATTGTTGAGCCCTTCTTAACAATGTGAATTTCGAATGTATTACGTTTAGCCGCTTCAAGAGCTTTCTTAATTGCATCTGGGACTTCAGCAGCTTTTCCGGTTCCGTAACCGAATTTGCCTTTTTTGTTTCCGATGACAACTAATGCGGAGAAGCGCATTCTGCGTCCACCTTTAACGGTTTTAGCAATACGATTGATATCGACAACGATTTCTTCGTATTCTTTTGGCTCATCATTACGTGAACGACGTGGTCCTTTACGGTCATCATGACGTGGGCCCTTACGATCAGCGTGTGGACGAGCATCTTTCTTAGGAGAAACTGGAGCTTCTTCTAGTTTTGCTTCTGGAGCAGCTGCTTCAGGGGTAATTACTTTTTCTTCTGCCATTTTATTTCTCCTTAGAACTTAAGTCCGCCATTTCTAGCGGCATCTGCTAAAGCTGCGACACGGCCATGATAGATATATCCACCACGATCGAAGACAACTTTAGAAATCTTTTTAGCTTTACAATTTTTAGCAATTTCTTCGCCAACTTTTGTTGCAGCTTCAATATTGCTACCATTTGCAAGTTTTAATTGAACTGAACTAGCACTAGCAAGTGTAACGCCTTTAACATCATCGATAACTTGAGCTTCAATATGTTTATTGGAGCGAAAGACGACTAATCTTGGGCAATCTGAAGTACCAGAAACTTTTGCGCGAACACGAGCGTGTTTACGAACGCGGATAGCGTTTTTAGATTCTTTATTAATCATGTTTGATACCTCCTATTACTTGGCTGTAGCGCCAGCACGTTTGCCTTCCTTACGAATAATGTGTTCACCTTTGTACATGACACCTTTACCATTGTATGGTTCTGGTTCACGGGTTCCACGAATAAGGGCGGCTGTTTGACCAACTGCTTGTTTATCAATGCCTTCAACAACAATTTCTGTTGCACTTGTAGCACTAATCTTAGCACCTGGCTTAGGTTTGATGACAATTTCGTGAGAATAGCCAACGTTCATAACGATATCGCTACCTCTCATTTGACATCTATAACCAATACCAACAATTACGAGTTCAATCTTGAAGCCTTCTGAGACACCAATAACTGCGCTATTGATGTTGGCTCTTGTTGTACCATGTAATTGTTTTGTGTGTTTTTCTTCATTGGCACGTGCACAATGAATTTCATCGCCTTCGACTTTAACATCGATAGTTGATGGAACATTAACGTTTAATTCACCTTTTGGGCCTTTAACGTTAAGGACATCACCATTTCTTGTAAGAGTGACGCCTGCTGGGACTTTGATAACTTTTAAACCTATTCTAGACATAATAATTACCAAACGTAGGCGAGAACTTCACCACCAACACCTAATGTGCGAGCGGTCTTATCGCTTACGACTCCTTTACTTGTAGAAATAACGGCGATACCAAGTCCGCCAAGTACACGTGGAAGCTTGTCAGCTTTGACGTTAACACGGAGACCTGGTTTTGAAATTTTCTTAAGTCCGGAAATGATTCTTTGACCATTTGGACCATATTTTAAGGAAATTGTGAGAACTTTCTTCACATCTCCTTCAATCTTGAATTCGCTAATGAATCCTTCATCGAGAAGAATACGTGCGATCTCAGCTTTCATCTTGCTTGAAGGCATGCTTACTGAAGCATAACGAAGTTGATTCGCATTACGAATTCTGGTGAGCATATCTGCTATTGGATCTGTCATCATAATTTGTTACCTCCTATTACCAAGATGATTTCTTCATGCCTGGGATTTGTCCTTTGTAAGCTAACTCACGAAGGCAAACACGGCATAAGTGGAATTTTGAATAAACTGAGTGAGGACGTCCACAACGTTCACAACGAGTATATTCACGAACTTTGAATTTTTTTGGTCTAGCACATTTGACCTTCATACTGGTTTTTGCCATTGTATCGTTCCTCCTTATTTGTGGAATGGCATACCTAATGCTTCAAGTAAGCTATAGGCTTCTTCATCACTTCCAGCAGAAGTAACGATGACGATATCCATACCTCTAATTTTGCTGACTTTATCATAGTCAATTTCTGGGAAGATAAGTTGTTCTTTGACGCCAAGAGTGTAGTTACCATGACCATCAAAGGCATTCTTACTTATACCACGGAAGTCTCTAACGCGTGGAAGTGCGATTGAGACTAACTTATCAAAGAATTCATACATTCTGACACCACGTAATGTGACTTTACATCCAATTGCTTGACCTTCACGTAATTTGAATGTAGCAATTGATTTTTTAGCCTTAGTGGTAACTGGATGTTGACCAGTGATAAGAGAAAGTTCGTTAACACTTTCTTCAAGAAGTTTAGCATTTGAGATGGCTTCGCCAACACCAATGTTAATAACGATCTTTTCAAGATGTGGGACTTGCATAACTGAAGAATAATGATATTTCTCCATTAATGCTTTCTTGATTGAACTTTCGTATTTATCAAGAAGTCTTGTTGATTCTTTACGAACTTTGTTACCTTTTGAAGCTTTCTTTGCTGGAGCTTTGACTTCGGCTTTTGGAGCTTCTTTAGCAGGAGCTGCCTTTGGAGCGGCTTTTGCTGCAGGTTTAGAAGCTGCAGGTTTCTTGACTGCTGCAGACTTTGCTGCAGGTTTCTTTGTTTCTGCCATTTTGCTTCCTCCTAGTTAAGTTTGCTTCCGCTGGCTTTTGAGATACGGGTTTTGACACCTTTTTCTACTTTATAACCTACGCGTGAAGCTTTTTTAGTTTTTGGATCGACGATAGCAACGTTACTAGCATCGATTGGGACGTACATCTCAACAACTGATCCTTCTGGATTGTTTTGAGTTGGTTTTTTATGTTTCTTGTGAATGTTAACACCTTCAACGACGACTTTGTTTGTCTTAGGATAAACTGCTTGAACAACACCAGTTTTGCCTTTATCGCTTCCGGCAATAACAATGACTTTATCACCTTTTACAATCTTCATAACGATGTACCTCCTTCTTATAGAACTTCTGTGGCTAAGGAAATAATTTTCATATAACCTTCACCCATATCACGAAGTTCTCTAGCCACTGGTCCGAAGACACGTGTACCAATTGGAGCACCTTCAGCATCGATTAGAACAACTGCATTGTCATCGAAGGCGATTGTTGAACCGTCTGGACGATTAATTGGATGCTTAACTCTAACGATGATACCTTTGACGATATCGCTCTTTTTAACACGGCCATTTGGAATGGCTTCTTTAACGGCACAAGTAACGATGTCACCAATGCCGCATGATTTACGGTTGCTTCCACCTTTAAGACGGAAGACTCTAACTGAACGAGCACCTGAGTTATCGGCGACTACGAGATTTGTTTCATTTTGAATCATATCTATTTATCTCCTTACTCAGCTTTTGCTGGTTCTTTAACTTCAGCTTGTGCTTCAAGTGCTAATTCAGCTTCGGCTGCTTTAAGCGAGACAACAGCTTTCTTATCAACTGAGACAAGTCTGAAACGTTTAAGTGCACTTAATGGACGGCAACCCATGATTGTGACTGTATCACCAGCATGTGCTAACCCTTTCTCATCGTGTGCGTAATACTTATTTGAATATTTCACGCGTTTAGCATACTTGGCATGCTTTTTGTGAGTTTCAACTTCGACGACAATAGTCTTAGCCATCTTGTCTGAGACGACAACACCTTGAAGTGTATTTCTACGATTTCTTTCCATCTTAGCGATCCTCCTTATTTAATGCCAAGTTCGCGTTCACGGATAACCATGTAGACACGTGCGATATCCTTGCGAACTCTTCTAACTTCTTCGCCATGTTCAAGTTGTCCAACAGCTTTTTTACGACGAAGATTGAATAATTCTTCTTTGAGCAAGTAAACTTTTTCGTTTAACTCTTCGTTACTTAATTCACGTAATTCTTTAACTTTCATTTACTTTGCCTCCTTTTTTGCTATGACTTTGCAGCGACATGGGAGTTTATAAGCAGCTAAGCGAAGTGCTTCGCGTGCATCTGCTTCTGGGACTCCACCCATTTCAAACATGACTCTGTTTGTCTTAACAACTGCTACCCATTGTTCTGGGTTACCTTTACCAGAACCCATACGGACTTCGGCTGGTTTTTTAGTTTTAGCAAGGTGTGGGAATATGCGAACATAAACTTTACCTTCCTTCTTTGTGTATCTGGAGAGAACAATACGAGCAGCTTCGATTTGACGGTCAGTGACCCAAGCTCCAGTTACTGCTTGAAGACCAAATTCGCCAAAGGAGACTTCATTGCCTCCTTTTGAAAGGCCTTCGTATTTGATACCGTGTGGGCGACGGTATTTAACTCTTTTTGGTTGTAACATACTATCTTGCTCCCTTCACGGCTTTCTTTGGTTCAGCATCTTCATTAGCTTTATCACCGCGGCAGATCCAAACCTTAACGCCTAAACGACCATAAGGAGTAACTGCTTCAGCAATTGCAAAGTCGATGTTGCTTCTAAGTGTGGTTAATGGGACGATACCGTCTTTATATCCTTCACTTCTAGCGATATCAGCGCCACCTAAACGACCAGAGACCATTGTGCGGCAACCTTTTGCGCCTGCTTTACGAACGCGTTGAATAGCCTTCTTTTGAGCTGTTCTAAATGAAGCACGATTTTCAAGTTCTGTAGCGATCCATTGTGCAACAAGTTGAGCATCTAAATCAGGATTTTTGACTTCGATAGCATCGACTCTAACATTTGAACCCTTAAGAAGTTTTGAAATATCTTTCTTGATGGCGTTAATACGAGCACCATCTTGTCCGATAAGAACACCTGGACGAGCAACGAATAACATTACTTTAACATCGTGTCCTTTTTCGGATTCACGTCTTTCAATCTCGACGTGTGAGACTAAGGCATCTTTTAAGTTCTTTGTAACGTATTTACGAACTTTAATGTCTTCATGAAGGAATTTAGCATAACTTTGATTGTCTGCAAACCAACGTGATTCCCAGTCGCGGTTGATACCAACACGCATGCCAACTGGACTAACTTTTTGACCCATTGATAATTCCTCCTATCTTTCTTTGACCACAACTGTAATGTGGCTTGTTCTTTTAACTAATCCGGATGCACTACCTTTTGCTCTTGGTAAGAAGCGTTTCATGCGTAATCCGTCATTTGCATAGATTTCTGCAATGTATAAGCGTTCTTCACTCATGTTGAAGTTGTTGATAGCATTTGATGCTGCTGATTTGACAACTTTAGCAACAAGTGGTGATGCTGCTTTATTAACGTTTGCAAGAATACCTAATGCAACGTTCACGTCTTTTCCTCTAATTAAATCAATAACTAGGCGGGCTTTACGTGGAGTGACACGTACATCATAAGCGACTGCGCGTGCACTTGTGACTAGAGGTTTAGCTGGAGCTTCAACTTTCTTTGCAGCCTTTTTTGCTTCTGCCTTAGGAGCTTCTTTTACTTTTTCAGCTTTTGGAGCTTCTTTAACTGGAGCTTTCTTAGGAGCGGCTTTTTTGGCTGGAGCTTTCTTAGCAACTTTCTTTTCTTCTGCCATAACTAACCTCCTTATTTACCAGCGGCTGCTGCTTTATCTTCAGCATTGTTGCCGTGGTGTCCTTTGAATGTTCTTGTTGGTGCAAACTCACCGAGTTTGTGTCCAACCATATCTTCTGTAACATAAACAGTGATATGTTCGCGTCCGTTATAAACAGCGAATGTGTGTTCGACAAATGATGGGAAAATGGTCGAACGACGTGACCAGGTTTTGATAACTTCTTTCTTATTAGCAGCGTTTAATTCGTCAACTTTTTTAAGTAAGTAAGCATCACAGAATGGTCCTTTTTTCAAACTACGTGACATGTTCATTTTCTCCTTTCATTATTTGTCGTTAATTCTACGAACGATTAATTTCGTAGATGGTTGTTTTGTGCGTCTTGTCTTGACACCGAGAGCACGTTTACCCCATGGAGTACGTGGTGCATCACGGCCAACTGGACATTTACCTTCACCACCACCATGTGGATGGTCGTTAGGATTCATGACAGAACCACGAACGGTTGGGCGAACACCTAACCAACGGGTTTTACCAGCTTTACCTTTATTGACAAGTGCGAAGTCTTCATTACCGACAACACCAATTGTTGCGCGGCAATCAGCTAAGACTTTTCTAACTTCGCCTGAAGCTAATCTAAGGATGACGTGTTTGCCTTCGGCACCAAGTACTTGAGCACTTGTACCAGCAGCTCTACACATTTGTCCACCCTTCTTTGGTGAGAGCTCTACGTTATGAACAAATGTACCTTCTGGAATGTTCTTTAATGGAAGAGCGTTACCGACTTTGATATCGACATTTTCACCGGAGACAACCTTATCTCCGACCTTAACTCCACTTGGAGCAAGAATGTATCTCTTTTCGCCATCTGAATAGAAAACGAGTAAGATGTTTGCGTTACGGTTTGGATCATATTCGACCGCTTTGATTGTACCGACGATTCCGTCTTTGTTACGTTTGAAGTCGACGATTCTATAACGACGTTTATGTCCACCACCAATGTGACGTGTTGTAATAACACCTTGGTTATTACGTCCGCCAGTCTTGCTAAGTTTAACAGTTAAACTTTTTTCAGGAGTTGATTTGGTGATTTCTTCGAACGTCAAATTCGTCATATTACGTCTGGACGGTGATGTCGGTCTGTAAGTTCTGATTGACATGTTTTTTCTCCTATAATGTGTAATCCTATTTCAGATTATTCTTTGAAGAGGTCAAGTGCTTCGCCTTCTGCGAGAGTCACGACCGCTTTCTTATAACCAGAGATTGAGCCTTTATAACGGCCACCTCTTGTTGTTTCTTTTGCACGAACATTTACAATGTTAACATCAACTGCTTTGACGCCAAAGACGGCTTCAAATGCTTTCTTTATTTCAGCGCGATTAGCTGAGGCTTTAACGCGAAGAGTAACTTTGTTTTGTTCTTGCATGAGGGACATTGATTTTTCTGTAATGACTGGTTCAAGAATAAGATCCAAGTCATGAATTGTAGCTTTGCTCTTATTAGTAACTGCTTTCTTTGCCATAAACTATTTGCCCTCCTTTAATGAATCTTCAACTAACTTAATAGTTGCTTTGTCTAAGAGTAAATGGTCGAAGTACATTAAATCGTAGACTGAGACATTGTCAACGCTTGTAACAACAAGGTTATCAATGTTTTGTGCACTAAGAATGAGTTTTTCGTTATCTTCAGAGAGAACGAGAAGAACTTTTCCAGATGCTTTAAGATTTAGAAGTGTTTTTGCGAATGCTTTGGTTGAAACCTTTGATAGGTTGAATGCATCAACAACAACAAGATCTTTAACCTTTGAGGAATATGCTGAGCGTAATGCGAGTGCGTGTTCCTTACGGTTTTGTGCGAGTTTGTGATTTTGAACACCTGTTGGGCCAAAGACTGTTCCACCACCAACCCAAATTGGTGAACGGGATGAACCAGCTCTTGCACGACCTGTGCCTTTTTGTCTCCATGGCTTTTTGCCACCACCGCTAACTTCATCGCGTTTTTTAGTTTTAGCGGTATCTTGACGCATGTTAGCTTGATAAACCTTAACGGCATCATACATAACTTGCTTGTTCTCTTTGACACCAAATACTGATGCATCGAGAGCTAGATCTGAGACTTTTTCACCTGTTAGAGAATAGACAGGGACTGAAATACTTTTTGTTGCCATAAACTATTCTCCTTTCTTTTCTTCAGAAACTGGTGCGGCTTCTGGTGCGGCTTCTGCTTTTGCGGCTTCTTCAGCAGCTTTTGCTTCGGCGGCAGCTTTTAATGCAGCTTCTTCAGCAGCTTTCTTAGCAGCTTCGGCAGCAGCCTTTGCTTCTAAAACGGCTCTTGCTTCTGCTTCTAAGTCAACAAGACCTTTGATAACTTCTTTAGTACCAAGTTGAGCTTTAATAGCACTTCTAATAGTAACTAATGATTTCTTTGGTCCTGGAACAGCGCCTTTAATCAAAATGTAATTCTTTTCAGCATTAACTTCGACAACCTTTAGATTAAGAATTGTGGCTGAGAGATTACCATGATGACCAGACATCTTCTTGCCTGGAATGACGCGTGCGTTGTTACGTCCGTTATTAGCGAATGAACCTTGTCCTCTGTGGTAGCCAGATCCATGACCTTTTGGTCCAATCTTAGCACCCCAGCGTTTGATGGTACCGGCGTAACCACGACCTTTTGATGTTCCGATTACGTCAACGACATCACCGGCTTTGAAGATATCAGCTGTGACTTTATCACCAACATTGAATGATGCTAATTCGTCACCTTTGATTTCAGCAAGGTGCTTAGTTGCTTTGACATTTGCTTTAGCGAAGTGCCCACGTTCAGCTGAGTTAACCTTGTTTTCTTTCTTATCTTCAAATCCAACTTGGAGAGCGACATAACCGTCTTTCTCTAATGTTTTGACTTGAGTAACAACGTTTGGTAAGACTTCAATAACTGTAACAGCATACATAGTGCCATCTTTAGCGAAGACTTCTGTCATGCCCATTTTACGACCAACTATTTGTTTCATCTTGTCTTACCTCCTTATAACTTGATGTCGATATCTACTCCACTAGGTAAGTCGAGACGTTTTAACATGTCGACTGTTTCTTTCTTGAAATTAGTGATATCGATCAATCTCTTGTGTGTTCTGATCTCAAACTGTTCACGTGAATCTTTGTATTTGTGGACAGCACGTAAGATCGTATAAACTTGCTTTTCCGTCGGGAGTGGAATAGGGCCCACAACATTGGCCCCGGTATCTTTCGCTGCCTTAACAATCTTAGCGACACTAGCATCTAGAATCTTATGATCGTAAGCTTGCAAACGAACCCGAATGCTTTTTACTTTTGCCATGAATTTTCCTCCTTATAACTTCTTTTCAGGCTTTTTAGTGAGTGCTCAATGCGAATTACCTGATCACTGTATCATGACAACGCCTGTCAGTGTATCAGCAACCTCGCATATCAACGCAAACGCTAACGTGTAATAATATACGCCTATAAAATATAACGCGCAAGTGCAAAATTAAAATCTTATATATAAAAGA
>CAVIPD010000064.1:16936-23183 GCA_963644775.1 bacterium
TTTTCACTAAAAAATGAGCACTTTTTTACCCATTTTATTCATCAAAACCATTAATTTGAAAGTTAATTTTTCTTGCGTTTTTCAACATATTTTTCGCACTCGATTTTGTATTCGTCGAAGCGATATTTGATGATTTTTGTCAGATCAGAAATTGTCTCTTTTTTGCTCATTTCTTCTTTTGAATAAAGGTCTTCTAAATAAATAGTTTTACCTATTAAAACATGATTTTTATGAAATGGTTTAAAAGGTTTTGCCATATAGTAAAAATGAATAGGAGAATGAGTCATTAAAGCAAAGTATGAAGCACCATCATGAAGCTCACCAATAGCTTCGCCACGAATATGTCCTTCTGGATAAATCCCTACTACACCTTCACCTTTAAGTATATTAATAGTTTCTAAGAAACAACGTGGATCAGAGACATCTTTTGTACGTTCATATCTAATCGATAGTAGATGTTTTAATGTCCATCCCATTCCTTTAACGTTATATAATTCAGAAGCAACAATTGTATGAACACGTCTATTAAAATAATGCATTGATAAAATAGGCGCATCTGCAAAACCACGATGTTTAGAAACAATAATGCCTCTACCAATAATTTTTTTATCTTTCTTTGACGCACCATTCACATAGTGAAATTTGGTAGGAAATATTATTTTATTAGGAAGCCATAACATTATTTTTACAAAATCCAAAAACCAAGCATATTTATTGAAAATATTTCTCGTTTTATATTTTCGATAAAGAGTCATTTTACGCTTTAATTCATTGGTTTTGGTGCGTAATAATTCACATACTTTTCTTATTTCATCAGGAGACGGATTATTGCTTGAAACATACTCGCGCACGTAGATAGGCTTACCCGTGATTATGCGCGTTCTATTAAATTTAAAATAATGAGCATCTATATAATGAGGAATAATTGGTTTGCCCGTTCTTAAAGCAAGATATACAACAGAAGGTTTAAAAACATCTAATTTTCCACCACGAACAATATGCCCTTCTGGGAAGATGGTTATAACACCATTATTGTTAAGTGTTTTTTCTGCTTCTGCCATAAAAGAAAGATCGCTTCTTTCGCGATGAACCATAATGCTGTCCATGACATCACATAAAAACCCTAGGAAAGGGTGATTATAAATTGCCTCGCTAACAAGAAATCTTTGCCTTCTAAACGGATGAGCAAATACCATAGTAAAAAAATCTATAATATGAGTATGGTTAGCAATTAATATTGCTCCACCTTTAACACTTCTAGTCTTTTTATATGGATCTTCAAGATAATATTTTTGCCTCAAAATCAGCCATAAAGTTGGTAGACCTGTTAATTTGAATAAGAAGCGGAAGAACGTTTTCATTGTTTACGTTCCTCTTCTTTTTTTAACCCTTTTTCATATGTATATTTACACCCACAATAAAGTTGTTGATATAAATTATATTTAATTCTCATCTCTCTAGCTTCATCTATACCCTTATTCTTTTTAAAATCAGAATAGAAATACTTAACATTAGGATATTTTTTAGATAATTTTTCACCAATTTGATTGAGAATTTGGGAGTTCTTTTGTCTAGAAATGGTCATGACGGTTGTAAAATAATCAAATTTTTTATTTGAAGCGTATTGATAAGCTTCATCCATTCGTTTCTCATAGCAAAGAAAACATCTAGTCATGCCTTCGGGTTGATCTTTATACTGCTCTAAATCGATATTATATAAATCGTTATCGTATTTTGTTTCGATAATATTAACTTCATAACCATAATCACGTTTAAAGTATTCTAAAAATTTTTTTAATTCTTCTAGCCGTCTTATATATTCTTTTTCAGGGTAAATATTGGAATTATTAAAGAAGATTGTGACATTAAAATATGGGCACAAATCTTTAAGCGGAAATGTTGAGCAAGGACCACAACAAGCGTGTAGCAAAAGAGTGGGTTTTTGCGGCAAATCCTTAATATTTTCAAGAATTTCTCGAGATTTCTTATAATAATTAATTTTTGCTTCCATGAATAAACATTGAATCTCCAAAAGAGAAAAATCTATATCTATTTTCAACAGCGTGTTTATAAACTTCTAATGTAAATTCTCTTCCCATCAATGCAGAAACAAGCATGATTAATGTTGATTTGGGAAGATGAAAATTAGTTATTAATGCATCAATTGCTAAAAACTTATATCCAGGTTTAATAAATATTGCAGTGTCATCGCTAGCAGCAGTAAATTTTCCATATTGTTGCATATTGGCTTCAAGAGTTCTTGTTGCAGTTGTTCCTACAGCAATAATGCGACGGCCTTCTTTTTTAGCGATATTAAGTTTGTCTGCAACTTCTTTAGTTATTTGATAATGTTCAGTGTGCATAACATGTGCTTCAACTGTTTTCTCTTTAACTGGTTTAAACGTTCCTAAGCCAATATTTAATGTGATATCGAGAATTTCAACGCCTTTAGCTTTAATCTTATCTAATAAATCCTCAGTAAAATGAAAACCTGCAGTTGGAGCAGCAGCGCTGCCAAGAACTTTTGCATACACTGTTTGATAACGAGAATTATCTTCACATTGTTTTTTAATATAAGGTGGTAAAGGCATATTTCCAACTTCATTTAAAATTTCTAAGAAAATACCTTTGTAAATGAATTTCATAATGCGAATACCTTCATCTTTAATCTCAAGACATTCAGCTTTTAATAATCCGTTTTTAAAGGAAATAATAGAGCCAACCTTAATAGGTTTTGCATTACCGGTTAAACATTCCCATATATCGCCTTCAATTTGTTTTAGTAAAAGGACTTCAACATGAGCACCAGTACCTTCTTTTTCACCAAATAAACGTGCAGGTAATACTTTAGTATTATTTCTAACTAAAACATCGCCTTTATGTAAATAATTAATAATGTCATGAAAGACTTTATCTTCATATTTTTTATTGTCTTTATCAATCACTAAAAGCCTTGATTCATCTCTCACTTTTGCAGGTGATTGAGCAATCAATTCTTCAGGCAAATCAAAGTTAAATAATTCAATATCCATTAGAAACCTTTCTTTGACCCATATTTAGCAAGCATTTCTTTTTTGAAATCGCCAAATTTATCCTCTTTAATTGCTTTACGTGCTTCTTCCATTAAATGAATTAAAAATCTAACATTGTGAATTGAAAGCAATCTTTTTCCAAATGATTCATCTGCAACATAAAGATGTCTTAAATATGCTTTTGTATAATTTTTGCATGTGTAACAATCGCACTCTTCATCAAGTGGAGAAAAATCATCTTTGTATTGTTCTTTCCTAATGTTTACTCTTCCGTGAGATGTCATAAGTGCTCCATGACGAGCAATACGAGTTGGTAAGACGCAGTCAAACATATCAACGCCCATAGAGATTCCTTCTAAAAGGTAATCAATCGAACCAATTCCCATTAAATAACGAGGTTTATCACTTGGAAGATATTTAACAGAATATTCGACCATTTTTGAAAATACTTCTTTTGGTTCGCCAATCGAAGTGCCCCCAATTGAATATCCTGGAAAATCGAGTTTTACAAGTTCTTCAGCGCAATGTTTTCTTAACTCAGGAAATTCGCCACCCTGAACAATGCCAAATAATGCCTGATCTTCTCTAACATGAACATCTTTACCACGTTTAGCCCATCTAATAGTTCTTTCAACTGAATTTTTTGCATATTTTTCATCAGCAGGATAAGGAATACATTCATCAAAAGACATAATGATATCAGCACCTAATTTTTCTTCAATGCCAATAACACTTTCAGGAGTAAAAAATAGTTTATCTCCGTTTAAATGTGACTTGAATGTTACGCCTTCTTCTGTAATTTTTCGATTTTCTTGTAAACTAAAAACCTGGAAACCACCAGAATCAGTTAAAATTGGACCATCATAATTCATAAATTTATGAAGCCCTCCTGCTTTAGCAACAATATCTTCTCCTGGTCTAAGATGTAGGTGATAAGTATTAGATAAAATAACACCGGCGCCCATCTCTTTTATTTCTTCAGGAGAAAGAGTTTTAACAGTCGCCAATGTGCCAACAGGCATAAACATAGGAACTTCAACATCACCATGAGGTGTGTGGAGAATACCATATCTAGCGCCTGTTTGCTTATCAATATGTAGTATTTCTAAATAAAATTTTTTCATGTAGGAATATTATACATTGCAAAATTAATTTTGCATCTTAATATATTTAATCTTCAGGCATAATTTCTTCTAATGAGATGAATTTTTTGTCTTTGTTAACGCTTGATTCAATTACATCTAAAATAACAAAAACATCATTTTCACCTTCAAATAAATGAAGAATTTTACGAACCTTACAAATCATGTTTGTTTTAGCGTTTTGTATGAGAATTGCACTGTTTTTGATGAAATAATCGATGTTTTTGAATTTATCAATTTCATCAGAATGACCTTCGCCAAGTGCTAATGCAATGTCCTTTTGATCATTTGCTAAACTAGAAACTCCGACAATGTCTCCAATTGCAATATTTTTTCCAGTAATTGATTGGCTTCCAAGTAACATACCGATCTTGTCATAATCAAGCATTGTTGACCAAGCACATGTCATACCATATTTCTTATTATTTTTTGTATATGCAATTACATTTGCACCGCTAGTAAAAGCTCTAAAAGACATAATTTTACCTCACCATTTAAAATTGAAATTTCGTTTTGCGCGTATTGCTTTTTGAAAAAAACTTTTCTTTCCTAATATTATAAATAAAACATAACCAATAATCATCACTGCTATTGCTTCACCTATAGCAACTAAGCCAACATTTAACCAAAAAGGCTCTTGAAGTAATAAATTAAGTTCTGCACCAACCACAAAAGCATTTATAACAACAGGAATGATTGATGCAATTAATAATTTTTTCATAAATGAAACTAGTAAACATGATGCGAGTGTTGCTAATGATCCAAATAAGACATCCCAAGCACCAAGAGGAGAAATGATATTTGCTACTGCGCAACCAATTGTTAAACCAATTGTATAATCTCTTCTAAAAAAGCAGAGTAAGATTAATGCTTCAGCTATTCTTACTTGAATACCTAAAAATGCAAATGAAGATGTGAAAAATGTTAATAAAAAATAGATTGCTGCAACAATCCCATTAGCCGCTATTGTCTTAACAATACTATCATTCATATAAATTCCTTGTTTTGTATGTGGTTATGCAAGGTAACACAAAATTACTAACCGTTAATAATTGCTTGAGCTATTAGTTCAGCAACAGACAAAACCTTTACTCCTTTTAGTTCTTTTTCAATTGTATCGGTAACAATTATATCTTTAATATTTGAATCTAATTTTCCTGAAGAAAAAATAGCATGCGTTGCACAAATATAAACATCTTTTGCGCCATGCTTTTTAAGAGATTCGTATGCATTATTAATTGTTCCACATGTGTCAATGATGTCATCAATGATGACACAGATTTTATTTTTAACATCTCCAACAACATTAATTACTTCACTTTTATTTGGAGCGGGTCTACGTTTATCAACAAAAGCAATAGATGCTCCATCGAACATAGAGCCTAGATCTCTAGCTCTAAGTGCACTACCATGGTCTGGAGCCACAACAACAATATCTTTGTGATCAATGTGTAAATCATCAAAATATTTGGCCATATAAGAACCAAATAATTCTGCAGTATCAATATTTACAACTGGACATGCAAAGAAACCTTGAATTTGTTGAGTATGTAAATCAACTGTAATAATCTTTTCAATTCCAACAGCTTGATACATACTCGCAACAACTTTTGCAGTAATTGGTTCACCACTTCTTGCGACTCTATCTTGTCTAGAATAACCAAAATATGGAATGATTAAATTGACAGATTTAGCTTCGCTATTTTTTAATGAATCAGCAAAAATAAGTATCTCAAAAATGTTATCTTGAGCAGGTTCGGCAGTTGATTGAACAATATAAACATCTTTTCCACGAACATTACTTAAATTACGACACATAATTTCGCCATCAGAAAACTTCTCGATGTCAACCTCGCCAACAGGAAGATTTAATATTGAGGCAATTTTAGTTGCTAATTTTTCATTAGCAGATAAGTGAAATATCATTGCGTTTTGCATAGTCAATATTTTACCATTTCATAATTGATAGTAAAACTATCTTTTTGTTAAGTTCAGCGTTAGGAATCTTTCTAGACTTATCAATTTCAAAACCTTTTTCTTTTAAATGATTAATGCATTCATCCCCGTATAGCC
>CAVIPD010000065.1:0-4986 GCA_963644775.1 bacterium
CTCTATCAGTGAGCTTCTTAACGTCTTAATGAGGTATAACGAGTTAATAACTATAGGAATAAAAAAGGCGTCATTAGACGCCTATACTAGATAACTTCTATTTCTTTAATAGTTTTTTCGTTGCCTTTTATAAGATATGTATGATCGCTTTTACAATATGGACAAACTTTAGCGTATCTCACAGTTTCGAACGTTTTACCACAATTCGTGCAAAAAGTCTCCGCCCTAACAACTTCAATTTTTAATTTGCAATCTTTAATAACATCATCTTCTTTATGAACTGCCCAAATCCAACAGTCTTCTAAATAAGAAGGAATTAAAGTAGATACTTCTCCTACTTCTAATGTGACACTATTGATGTGTTTAACATTATTTTCTTTAGCAATTACTTTCAATTCATCAATGATATGAAAGATTATACCTAGTTCATGCATTATTATTTGCTGGCTTTTTTAGCTTTCTTTTGAGCCTTTTTATATTCTTTATGTTTCTTTTCAGAAGCTTTTTCTTCTGCTGTATGTTTACCAAATTTAATTTTGATACCACGTTTAATAGCGTAAGGAAGAATATATTTAAATTTATCTTCACTCTTCACCATCTTAGTTGCTTCTGGATGATCGCGAACAAGATGAATGGCATCAAACATACATTTTGTTGTACAAACGCCACAACCAATACATTTATTACCATCAACAATTGAGGCACCACAAGATAAACAACGTCTTGTTTCAATGCGAACTTGTTCTTCGGATAATGTTAAGTGGGCATCTTTGAAAGATTTATGATCAACTTTTTCGTCTATTCCTGCTTCTTGTCGGCCTGCTTCATCATAAGAAGGAATCTTAATATTGTTCTTATCTAACATAATGAAGTCACGACGATTACGTCCGATGGTAAGGGATGCGCCTTCATGAACAAATCGATGAAGTGATTCAGCAGCACATTTACCTTGTTCAATTGCGTCAATTGCGAATTTAGGACCAGTATAAACATCGCCACCAACAAAGATATCATCTTGTGCTGTTTGGAATGTTAATTTATCAGCAATCGGATAATTTCCGTGCCAGAATGTGACTTTACTATCTTTTAATAAATCGCCCCAAACTATAGTTTGTCCAATAGCAAATACTACACGATCCGCTTTAACTTCAACAGTGTCGTTTTCATCATAAATTGGGTTGAATTTACCATCTTTATCAACTGTGGATAAGCATTTTTTGAAAACGATAGATCTAACTTTGCCATTTTCATCAACCTTAATTTCTTTAGGTCCCCAAGCATTATTAATTTCAATACCATCTTCAAGGGTTTCAGCAATTTCTTGCTTACTAGCAGGCATTGTTTCGCGCGTTTCTAAGGAGAACATAGAAACTTTATTGGCACCAAAACGAACAGCAGTGCGTGCACAGTCAACTGCGACATTACCACCACCAACGACAACAACATCGCCATCAATTTTTTGATTTAAATTATCGTGAGCACTATGAAGGAAGTTTACAGCAACATCAACGCCTTTTGCATCTTCTCCCTTAATGCCAGGAAGTCTACCACCTTGGCAACCAATAGCAAGAAAGAATGCTTTGTATCCTTGTTTTCTTAATTCATCTAAAGATATATCTTTACCTACATTAACGCCGGTTTTAATTTCAACTCCAAGAGCGCGAATTACGTCGATTTCTGCTTCGATAACATCTTTTTCTAATTTATAAGAAGGAATACCATATGTAAGCATACCACCACATTTTTGATTCTTTTCAAAGATTGTTGGTTTATATCCTTTTATAGCTAAATAATATGCGCAGGATAATCCGGCAGGGCCAGAACCAATAATAGCAATCTTTTGATCCCAATGGTCAAGTCGATTAGAAGCGATAACTACATCAGGAATATAACGTGTTTCCGCTTTTAAGTCTTGCTCTGCAATGAATTTCTTAACAGCATCAATAGAAACAGCTTTATCGATGTCTCCTCTTGTACATGCTTCTTCACAACGTTTATTACAAATACGACCACAAATTGCAGGAAGCGGATTGTCTTGTTTAATAAGAGCAAGAGCTTCTTTATATTTACCTTGAGAGGCTAATTTTAAATATCCTTGAACAGCAACGTGTGCTGGGCAAGCAGTTTTACATGGTGCTGTACCAGTTTCATAACAGTTAATACGGTTATTATCGCGATAATTTTCATCATACTTATCACGTCCCCAAGACATGTTATCAGGAAGTTCATGTTTCGGATATTTAACCTCTGTTCCATCTTTTTTACATAATTTTTGTCCTAATTTAACAGCACCTGCAGGGCAATATTCAACACATTTACCACAAGCAACACATTTAGAAGGATCAACATGAGCAGTATAAGCACTGCGAGAAAGATTAGGTGTATTAAATAGTTGTGATGTTCTTAAAGCATTACAAATGTTTACATTGCAATTACAGATACCGAAAATTTTATTTTCGCCATCAATATTTGTTATTTGATGAACAAAACCATTATCTTCAGCCTTCTTTAAAATGCGCATCGCTTCTTCATAGGTAATATCGTGACCTTTACCAGTTTCACGACAATAGTCTGCAAAATCGCCAACACCGATGCACCAATTATATTGATCATCAGCACAGCCATCATTAAGTACTGCGCGAGAAGCACGACAAGAGCATTGTCCAACACCAATATGGCCTTCATATTTCTTTAACCAATAGGAAAGATGTTCTAAGTCAACTGACTTATTTTCCATTGATATAGCTTTTTCAACTGGAATAACATGCATTCCAACACCGCTACCACCAGGTGGAACTAATTGAGTAATACCATCAAGAGGAATAAATGTCATTCTTTCAAAGAAAGAGGCAACGGTAGGATGATCTCTTAAACGTGGATTATCCATTTGCTTACCATCTTTGCTAATAAACATTTCATCCATGTTAAATAACTCGGCACTACCTGGAACGAATAAAGGTAAAACATATCTTCTTTCGCTTTGAGGAGCGGTTCTACCATTGTGATCATAGTGATAACCATAATCATATTCAAGCAAGCCGATATAAGCCATTTCGTCTAAGAGTTTTTGGAATTTTTCTTTATTTTTGGCTTTTTCTTTGTTTTTCTTGCAAAGTTGATCAAATGTGTAATGATGACGAAGTTTCATCGTTAAAGCAACATCCGCCATATCATCGCTTACAATTTCGGCCAAGCCCCAATACTCTGGATCTTCAACTTTAACAGTTCCAAATTTATGTGCGACAACGTCTGTAATCTTCTTACCTAATTTAACAATTTTCGGATTAGCAACTTTATCAGACATATGAGGGGGGATAACGGTTTTATTCATTTCAGGCATATTATTTATTTCCTTTCAAATTTAAAATTTGTTTTTCGAACCAATTAGAAACCTCTTTAACTCCATCACCGTTTTTGGCGGATATTGGGAAAATAAAAGCGTCTTTGTTACGCATTTTAATATTGTTTATTGCTTTATCAAGTGAAAAATCAAAATATGGAGCAACATCCATTTTATTAATAATAAACGTTGAACATACTTGATACATAAGAGGATATTTTAAAGGCTTATCATCACCTTCAGGAACACTTAAAATGTTAACGTTAACGTGAGCTCCTGTATCAAATTCAGCAGGGCAAACTAAATTACCAACATTTTCTATAATGATTAAATCTAAATCTTTTGTTTTTAATGATTCAATGCCTTGGCGAGTCATATCTGCTGTCAAATGGCACATACCACCAGTATGTAATTGAATTGCTTCTACATTACCAAGTTTTGAGATTGTTTCCGCGTCGATAGCGCTATCGATATCTGCTTCCATAACAGCTATTTTATACTTATCTTTTATTAAAGATAAAACAGCCATTAAGGTTGTAGTTTTTCCGCTTCCTGGAGAAGACATCAAATTGATAAGAAGCGTTTTTTTATTTTTTAATTCACTTCTTAGTTTATTAGCTTCATCTTCATTTGATTTGAAGATATTTTCCTTAATTTCAATAATGCGAATATTATCCATAAATTTTTACCATAATTTATTTTACTCACTTTATTAATGATAATAAAGAGCGAAATACACATCAGCCCATTCGTCTAAAAACCTATAATAAAAATAAATAATAAAAATAATTGAAAAATAATAAATCTTGTATATGGTTACAAAAGCTTTGAAAGATTTAGAACAAGAATCATACTGATACTCATTTATAAAAGCGAAGATTTTGAATCTTATTAGAATACCACTTTATAGTTTCTCTCTAGATTTTATAGGTCCTACATCTGTGGAATATGGCAATGATATACCATTTGGTGTAATATGCATGCCTTTTTTCTTCCGCGCCCCCTATCCAATTATTTGCCTAAATCATTTCAACTCGAAATAATTTTCATTGAAAAAGTCAATCATTTCAAACCGCAAATAAGATTCTCTATGCGCAAGTAAATAATTGTGATTGTCGCTGACATCATGAGGTTAATAGAGAATTATAGTGATTCCATTATTTTCATAATAACTTGTTGAAGTTGCGTTTGTTTTTGATTAGCGTTTTGAAGATCAATTAAATCTATCGAAGAAACAGTATTTTTGGATTTTTTTGAGGAAGTACATTCTAAAAAATGTTACCTTTAAACCCTTTGAATCAGATTTATTATAAGAGTAATCGAAGATAACACTACTCTCAAACGATGCTACTCTTTATCCACAAGATTGTATGGTCTAAGAGTAATCGAAGATAACACTACTCTCAAACCGTTGGAGTAAATGATTTAGTTCTGGAGGTGTCTAAGAGTAATCGAAGATAACACTACTCTCAAACTTTTTAGAAAATAACCAAACTTGCGAATTTGTCTAAGAGTAATCGAAGATAACACTACTCTCAAACGTAAATACAATTGGCATCGAACTTTTTTTCGTCTAAGAGTAATCGAAGATAACACTACTCTCAAACAAGAAGCAAAGCGCAAATCCTGTCGTATCAGTCTAAGAG
>CAVIPD010000066.1:0-5217 GCA_963644775.1 bacterium
TTTCAGATATTCCAGTGACTGGATCTTCACTAATAACACCGACAGTCTTTAAATGGCGCATATTATTAACAACATATTCGCAAGCAAATAAATTTTTAGTTGCTTTATCTTCAAAAACACCACGTTTAGTTTCATCAATAGCGAGCTTAGCTAATGAACCATGATGATCTAGACCTGCAACAGAGCATTTAGCCACAATATGGTCAATTTTTTCTTGATCTAAAAGTAAAAATTCATTTAATGCAACTTGAGCATTTTTTACAAGTTCATTAACTTCCATTTTTGGATCAAGAATTCCTTCTTTCTTTTCCATGTTATTTCTCCTTTTTATTTAATTTATGTGAGAGAACAGCAAGTGAACTTGCTAAATTGACGTTTTCAACGACAATGTTCTCAGGAACATCAATATGAATTGGAACAAAGTTCCATATAGCCTTAATTCCACAATTAACTAATCTATTTGTAACTTGCTGAGCAACATCACTAGGAACGCATAAAATAGCAATCTTTGCATTTAAATTCGAAATAATAGAATTAAGTGAATATAAATCAAAAATATCAATATTGTTAATTTTTTTATTAATTAAATTTGGATTAATATCAAAACCAGCAACAATTCTTAATCCAAATTCATTAAAGCCTTTATAGTTTATAAAAGCTTGCCCTAAATGACCAACTCCAACAATAACTGCATCAAATAATTCGTTATAGCCAAGGAAGTTTTGAATATCTACGATTAATTCATTAATATTTCTGCCTTGATTGGGCTTACCTTTTTTTGTTGTAACAATTTGTAAGTCTTTTCGAACTTGTTCAACGGAAAATCCCAAACCTGCCGCAATCATAGGTGAGCTAATATTGATTGTTTTATTTCTTAAAGATAACAAAAACTTTAAATATATTGGATATCTTTCTAATTGTCTTTGCGAAATTTTGCTCATAATCAGTATTTTTTTACCTATATCTAAAATATCACTATAATACAGTATAATCAATAATTTTTTACTGATTAGTGTGTTAAAAAAAAACTCATGCTTAGCATGAGCAATTAGATTATTTCTTAATATCTGGGAATCTAACTCTATCGCTATCGTAATGAGTATGGAGCAATTTTTCAGATAACTCAGATAATGGTTTTCCTAAGAAATCTTTATAAAGTTTTATAACATCAGGGTTATTGTGTGATTGGCGAATAACTTGTCTTTCATCTTCACAATATAAAATAGAAGCACGTTTAGCACGATATGTTTCAAGAATATTATCGTCTTCTTTAGGAAGGAACATTGGTTTAACATATGGTTGACCACCACCATTAATACATCCACCTGGACAACCCATAATTTCAATAAATGCATATGGTGATTTACCAGCTTTAATTTCATCTAAGAGAATTTTTGCATTCTTCATTCCAGAAGCAATAGCGATTTTTAGTGTTTTTCCTTCAACATCAATTGATGCTTCACGAACACCTTCAAGCCCTCTAATTGAATCGAAAACAATCTTTCCATATTCTTTACCAGTGAGTTCATGATAAGCAGTTCTTAATGCAGCTTCCATAACACCACCAGTGACGCCAAAGATAACGCCAGCACCACTATATTGACCTAAAAGGTCATTATCGAATTCCTCGTCTTCTGGTAATCTATCCCAGTTGATACCTGAACGCTTGATCATACGAGCAATTTCTCTTGTTGTGAGAACTGCATCGACATCACGAATTCCATCAACTTCCATCTCTTTGCGAGATTTTTCATATTTTTTTGCTGTACATGGCATGATTGATACAACATAAATGTCTTCTGGTTTTAAATCATGAACTTTAGCAAAATATGTTTTTGTAATGGCACCTTGCATTTGATGAGGTGATTTACAAGTTGACATATTTGGAATTACTTCAGGATAGAAATATTCCATATAATTAATCCATCCTGGTGAACAAGATGTGATTTGTGGAAGAACTCCGTTATTTTTAATTCTTTCGAGAAGTTCATTTCCTTCTTCCATAATTGTTAAGTCAGCACCAAAGTTGACGTCAAAGACTCTGTTGAAGCCTAATCTATGTAAGGCAGCAATCATCTTCTTTGTACCGTTTGTGCCAATTCTTTCACCAAATTCTTCGCCAATTGCTGCACGAACAGCTGGAGCGACTTGGCAAACTATAAATTTACCTTCTTTCATAGCTTTATCGACATTAGCGATTTCACTATGTTCCATTAAAGCACCTGTTGGGCAAACAAGGACGCATTGTCCGCATTGCATACATGGACTAGAAGCAAAGCTTCTATTTTGAGCAGGAGCAACAATTGTCTTAAAACCTCTATTTTCAAATCCTAAGATTCCAATGCCTTGAATATTTTTGCATGTTTCAATGCATCGACCACAAAGAATACATTTAGCTGTATTTCTAACAATACCAGGTGCAACTTCATCAATAGTCGCTTCTGATTGGATACCAACATATTTATTGTCGCGAGCGCCAACCATACGGCTAACTTCTAATAATTCACAATTGCCGTTTTTATCGCATTGTAAGCAATTCTTTTGATGATTTGAAAGAATTAGTTCAACACTTGTTCTTCTTGCTTCAACTGCTTTTGGTGATGAAATTGTTATTTCCATACCTTCGTTAACAGGATATGCACATGACGCCACTAGGCCACGAGCACCTTTAACTTCAACTAAACAAACACGGCAACTTGCTAATGAGCATTGTCCATCTTGCCAAGAGCATAATGATGGAATATTGTAACCACATTTACGGCATGCTTGAAGGACGGTTAATGAATCATCAACTTGATATGATTTACCTTCAATTTTGATATTAACTAAAGCCATTTTATCGTCCTCCTATTTCTTTTCTACTGCACCAAAGTGGCAGTTTGATATACAAAGTCCACATTTAATGCATTTATTTGAATCAATGACAAATGGCGTTTTGCCAACTTCACCACTAATTGCTTTAGCTGGGCAATTACGTGCACAAAGTGAACATTTTTTACATTTATCAGGATTAATTACGTAAGTAAGCATTGACTTACAAACATGGGCTGGACACTTATGATCGATAACGTGAGCGTCATATTCTTCTGGGAAGCTCTTCATTGTTGAAAGAATAGGATTAGCGGCAGTTTGACCTAAAGCACATAATGAATTAGATTTTGTTGCGTCAGCTAATTCTTTTAAGGCAACTAAATCATCAGGTGTTCCTTTGCCTTTTGTAATTTTTGTTAAGATTTCGAGCATTCTTTTAGTGCCAATGCGACATGGCGAACATTTGCCACATGATTCATCACAAATAAATTCCATATAGAATTTAGCAACGTCAACCATACAGTTATCCTCGTCCATGACAATTGCGCCACCAGAACCCATCATTGAGCCTCTAGCAACCAAACTATCAAAATCAATTTCAACATCAAGATCTTTTTCAGTTAAACAACCACCAGATGGTCCGCCTGTTTGAATAGCTTTGAACTTCTTACCATCAGGGATTCCTCCCCCAATATCAAAGATAAGTTCACGTAATGTTGTTCCCATTGGAACCTCAACAAGACCAACGTTATTAACTTTGCCACCTAAAGCAAAGACTTTTGTACCTTTTGATTTTTCTGTACCAATAGCAGCAAATTTGTCTGCACCGTTACGTAAAATCCATGAAACGTCTGCTAATGTTTCGACGTTATTAATAATTGATGGCTTACCCCACAAACCTTTTACTGCTGGGAATGGAGGGCGAGGACGTGGCATTCCACGCTTACCTTCAATAGAGTTAAGTAATGCAGTTTCTTCACCACAAACGAATGCGCCAGCGCCTAATCTAATATGGCAACGGAATGAGAATCCACTACCAAAAATATTATCCCCAAGTAATCCAAGTTCTTCTAATTTTGCAATAGCAATTTTAAGTCTTGAAACAGCGATTGGATATTCAGCACGAACATAAAAGTAACCGTTTTTAGCACCGATGGCGTATCCAGCAATCATCATACCTTCGATAACACCAACTGGGTTACCTTCAAGAATTGAACGATCCATGAATGCGCCTGGATCACCTTCGTCGCCATTACAAATGACATATTTTTCATCATTAACTTGGTTTAAAGCAAATTGCCATTTTCTACCTGTTGGAAAGCCAGCACCACCACGACCTCTAAGGCCTGATGCTAAAACTTCATCAACAACTTGTTGTTGACTCATTGATAAGGCTCTTAAAAGTCCTTTGAATGCACCATATCCAAAAGCTTCTTCGATTTCTTCTGGATTAATCATTGAACAACCGTTTAATGCTATTCTTATTTGTTTCTTATAGAAATTAATGTCATCTTGACGTTCTACTTTTTCGTGAGTAACAGGGTCTTCATAAAGAAGATCGGTGATACATTTTCCACCAATAACGTCTTCTTCGATAATTCTATCAGCATCGCTAACTTTAACCATACGATAGAGTCTATCTTCTGGGAATACTTTAACGAAAGGACCTTGGGAGCAGAAACCGAAACAACCGACTTGGTTAACTGTCGCTTTATCTTCAAGGTGTTTTTCGTTAATTAATTCTTGTAATCTTTTTAAGATTTCGTTTGAATGAGATGAAACACAACCTGTTCCACCACAAACGACTAAGTGCTTTTTTCCATCTTTACCGTTAAATTTAGTTTCAAGACATGAAGCACAATGTTCAATTTTTTCTTTTAATTGTTTTTCAGATGTGATTTTATCCATTATTTTTGTGCTCCTTTCTCTAAATTACGATATTCATTGATAACTGCACTAACTTTTCCTGGATCCATCTTAGGATAAACTTTTCCATTAATAGAAATTGCTGGTGCAATACCACATGCCCCAATACATCTTAATGCATCAAGAGTGAATAATCCGTCTTCGGTTGTTTCACCAGGTTTAATGTGTAACAATTCTGAGAACTTATCCATAACAAGTTGAGAACCCTTAACGTAACAGGCAGTTCCTAAACAGACACCGATAACGTATTTTCCATTTGGTTTAAGGGAAAAGAATGAATAGAATGTTACAACCCCATAGATATCAGCAACTGGAATGCCTGTTAATGAGGACACGAGTTCTTGAACTTCTAAAGGAATATAACCGTATTCGGATTGGATAGCTTCAAGTATCATCATTAGAGGTGTTTTTTCGTTTTTATAACGATTAACTATCTCAGTGATGTGCTTAACAGCATGCGCTTGTAAATGAGCCATATTT